>DATKLO010000246.1:0-11778 GCA_035542375.1 Steroidobacteraceae bacterium
TGATCGCTGTAGGATCATTCACTGACCGTACCCCGGTCAGCCTGGCGTGTTCCAGCACTGGACTGACTCCCGTCCAGCCATGACAACCCACGCAGGCGCCCTCGAAGATTTCCTTGCCGCGCGGATCCACCGCAGCGGTGACCCCTTCACTGTGCAAGGCCGGTGCCGGGGTGGCCTTCACCGCGGGAAGATCGGGAGTCGAAACCGGTGGTACCGTGACCAGGTATGCGACGAGCGCCGCCACATCTCCCGGCGTCAGGTAGCGCAGGCTCAGATCCACGGCCTCCCCCATCGGTCCGCCGGCGGTACCCCGGCCCGAAGCGTGACCCGCACTGAGGAACGACTTCAGGTCATCCGCGCTCCACGAGCCGACGCCCGTGTTCTTGTCAGACGTGACGTTGTAGGCTCGCCAGCCCGCCTGGACGGCACCACTGAACTTGCGGCGGTTGTCGAGGGCGAACAGCGGATTGCGCGGCGTATGACACTCGCCGCAGTGAGCCATCGCCTCCGCCAGATAGGCGCCCCGGTTCCATTCGGGGCTGCGCCCCGAATTGGGCTGGAAGCGCACATCCGGGTTGAAGAACAGGGACCAGAAACTCATCAGCCAGCGCTGGTTGTAGGGGAATCCGAAGGTGCTCGGCCGTCTCGGCGTGCTGACCGGCGCCAGGCTGAACAGATACGCCTTGATGGCCAGCGCATCCGCATCCGTCATGTAGGTGTAGGCGGCGTACGGCATCGCCGGATACAGGCGTGTTCCATCCTTGGCGACCCCCTGATGCATTGCGCGCAGGAAATCCGCGTCGCTGTAATCACCGATGCCGCTCTGCCGGTCGGCGGTGATATTGGTCGAATACAGCGTGCCGAAGGGCAGCACGATCGCCCGGCCCCCGGCGAAGGGCTGCCCCCCCTCGGCCGTGTGGCAGGCTTCGCAATCGGCCGCGCGCGCCAGGTATTGGCCCCGCTCCACGAGGCTGGCGCCGGCAAGCTCGGCGGGCACACCGGTTGCCTGCTGCGCACCGGCACCGGCAACGCGCTGGCCACCCGCGAAATCCATCGGTCCGGGACCGAATGCCATCCACAGAAGCCACACGACCGCCACCAGCACGGCCGCCACGATCGCCACGATGAGCAAACGCGCCGTCGCGCTGCGCTGGGAGAATGCAGTCACGTGGTCATCCTTTCTGTCGGGAGACGCCGGCGAATAGTACGACCAAGCCGCCGGGCAGGCTACACTCACAATGGCACACGAGCCTGGGCCAAGCTTCCATCGCCGTGATCCTGCGTGACATGCCGCCGATCTGGGAACCCGCCTTCCGGGCCGGCTTCTATGCGCGCTGGGGACATGAGAACTGCATCATCGCCGCCCGCACCCGCGCTGCCGACTACCCGCCCTACCGGCAGACTCTCTCCATCAAGGCGGCCTGGGGCGGCCGCGAAGACTACTACGTGGACAGCCGGCGTGTGGGCGTGGACGACGACACGTTCCTGATCCTCAACGAAGGCCGGACGTATGGCAGCAGCTTGCGCAGTGCCACACCAGTCACCTCCTTCTCGATATTCTTCCGCCCCGGAATGGCCCGGGATGTGGTCCGGACACTTCTCACCCCGCAGGAGCGTCTGCTGGAGAACCCGGATCCGGGCACCGCCGCGGTGGACTTCGCCGAGCACGTGCACCGGCATGACCGGAGCATCACACCCGTGCTCGGGCTCATCCGCTCCCAGGTGCAGGCGGGGGAGCAGGACGAGGGTCTGTACGAGGAACAGCTCTATTTCCTGATGCGCCGGATGATGACCCTGCGCGATCGCGACCGTCGTGCCACCCAGTCGATCCGCGCAGTCCGTGCCAGCACGCGCCGGGAACTGTACCGGCGCGTCGGCCTGGCGCTTGATTACATCAACACGCAGTTTGCCCAACCCATCGGTCTGACGCAGATCGCGGCGGCGGCTCGCCTCTCGCCCTATCACTGCCTGCGGGTATTCAAGTCGGTGTGCCGGCAATCACCGGCGGAGCATCTGCGCGACAAGCGGCTGCGAGTCGCCTGCCGTCTGTTGAAGAACCCGTCACTGTCGGTCGAGCTGGTCGCGGCGATGGCGGGATTCCAGAACCGCACGACCCTGTTCCGTAACATGAAGCGCAGCGCGGGCATCGCGCCAGCCCGGCTGCGTCGTCAGTGGGAAGAAGAGACCCCGCTGGAGATGAGAAAGATCCGGCCCGACCGATAACCGTTCACGCCACTCCAGGCCGCCGTGATGAGCAGATCCACGGTACCGTCCCCGTCGACATCGCCAACGCCGACAGCGTCAAAGCCGAACGTGTCGCCGGGAACCCGATCGGTGTAGGTAGCCAGCAACTTGCCCGTGCGCCCCGAATACAGGTAGGCGCGACCGCCGGAGGCCGCCACCTTGCCATACTGCCAGGAACCGATGATGAGGTCCGCGTGGCCATCGCCGTCCACATCGCCGGCGGTTCCGGGCCCGATGCCGAAACCCTCGCCCGCGGTTTCGCCGGTCAGGGTCAGCAGCCTGCGCCCGGTCCTGCCCGAGTGGACGTAGACCCGCCCGGTGCCCTTGCCGAGTGCCGCATTGGCCCAGTCGGACGCGTAGAAGTCCGGCTCGCCGTCGCCGTCCACATCTCCGACGACGGAAATGAACATGAGCCCCAGCGCTCTGCCCGTCTCGTCGGCCTCTATGATGTACTTCGGCTTCGTATCACCGTTGTCGTAAACATATACGCGCCCGTGATGTTCCGGGCCCGCGTGCGGCGCTCCCACGAGCAGATAGCGGTGCGCTCCGACCGATCGGCCAGCCACGGTACTGCCGAAGGCATCTCCGGCCCGCTCGCCGGTCAATGTCAGCAGCCGTTGTCCGCTCCTTCCCGAATACACATAGGCGTGACCGGGAGTGGTCGATTCGCCGTCCTTGCCCGGTGAACCGATGATCACATCCGCGCAGCCATCGCCGTCCACGTCACCAGCCCCCGAGGAGTGATTGCCGAAGGACTCCTCCCGGCTTTCTGCATGGAAGCGCTGCAGGATGCGACCATCCCTGCCGGAGTAGATGTAAGCCACGCCTCCCGCCGGGCCGCTGGCCACGACATCTGGTATGCCGTCGCAGTTGGTGTCGCCGGCCGCCTCCACGCCTGTTCCCAACTCATCGCCTGGTTTGCCGTCAGCCCTCCACAGGAGCTTGCCGCTGCGTGTGGAGTAGACATAGACGCGGCCCGAGTTGGCATGGGTTGGAGCCGAAGTCACGAAATCGCTCACGCCATCGCCGTCAACGTCGCCAATGTTGCGCGCGATCCAGCCAAACTGGTCGTTGGCCGCCTCACCGCGCCACTCACGCAGCACTTTCACAGGCTCGACAAATACCGGGCCCGCGGGGGTCGGGCCCGGTTCGGGTACTGCAGACGCAACTGCAACCCAGGCGGAAAACAGAAGGGGAAACGCTTTCAAAACGGCACCTCCGACGGGGAGGCGACGGATGCTAGCAACGCGGACTGGACAGCGCGTTGCAGTTATTGCTCAAACGCGCGGAACGTCTGGATCGCGGCGTGCGGCGGCACCGTCCCGCGCCGGCCAGATCGACAGGGCTGCGCGAACTCGTCAGGCGCGCATACGTGAGCCGCTCGGGTCGAAGGCCGCACCAGGCAGGCGCTCCGCCTTGAAGCGCTCGCCGATGATCTCGACCTCGAAGCCGTGCGTGGCATTGGCGAGCGCGGCGGGGATGTATCCCAGTGCGAGCGAGCGTTGCACGCTGTGGCCATATGCCCCCGAGGTCACCCAACCGACTACCTTGCCCTCGTGCCAGATGGGCTCGTCGCCCAATGCATCGGCATCGACCGCATCCACACCCAGCGTGATGAGTCGCAATGCGCCGCCTGTTTCCTTCTCGCGCAGCGCCGCCTCGCGGCCGATGAAATCGCCCTTCTTCAGATCGACGAAGCGGCCCAGGCCCGCTTCATAGGGGCCGTAGATGGGCCGGAACTCGCGTGCCCAGCTGCCGAAGCTCTTCTCGACACGCATCGCGTTCAGCGCGCGACCGCCGAATGACTTCAGACCGTAGGGCTTGCCGGCCTGCAGCAGCAGCTCGTGCAGCGCGCGCTGATAATCGGCCGTCACCCAGATCTCATAGCCCAGGTCGCCCGTAAAGGAGACGCGGCCGACGAGCGCCGGAACCATGCCGACGTCCATGCGCCGGAATGACATGAACGGGAACCTGGCCGTCGCGAGATCGTCCCGCACCAGTCCCTGCAGCAGCGCCCGGGAGTTGGGACCGGCGATCGACAACCCCACGTACTCCATGGCGCAGGGACGCACGTTGACACCGGTCTTCGGCAGAGTCCGCTCGAACCAGCGCAGGTAGTAGCTCTCCGCGGCATAGGTGCCGACGAGAAAGAAGCGCTCCTGCTCGGGACGGCAGATGGTGAAATCGCCGATCAGCTTACCGCGCTCGTTGAGCATCGGTGTCAGGGCGATGCGGCCGACAGGCGGCACGTGATTGGTCATGACGCGCGAGAGCCACTGCGCGGCGCCGGGACCGGTGATCTCGAACTTGCCGTAGTTGGAGATCTCGAGCAGGCCGACGCTGGAACGCACGGCCTGGCACTCCGCGCCAACATGCGCATGCGCGCTGGAGCGGTGGAAGGTGACCTCCTCCTGGGCTTGCGCCTCGCTTGGCGCGAACCAGAGTGCGTGCTCCAGACCACAGTAGTCGCCGAATACGGCATGCTCGGCCTTCAGACGATCGTAGATAGGCGTCGTGCGCAACGGTCGCGCCGCGTTCAGCTCTTCGTTCGGGAACCGAATGCGGAAGCGCCGCGAGTAGTTCTCGCGCACCTTGGCGTTGGTATAGGCCAGAGTCGCCCAGTCTCCGTATCGCGCGACATCCATCGCCCACACGTCCGCGCCAGGATCGCCGTCGATCATCCAGTGCGCCAGTGCGAGTCCCACGCCACCACCCTGGCTGAAACCCGCCATCACGCCGCAGGCCACCCAGAAGTTGCGCAGGCCCTTCACCGGGCCCACGAGCGGATTGCCATCGGGCGCGAAGGTGAACGGTCCGTTCACGACCTTGCGGATACCAACCTCACCCAGGGAGGGGAAGTGCTGGAAGGCCACTTCCAGACTGGGTGCAATCCGCTCGAGATCGTTGGGAAGCAGGTTCTGGCCGAAGTCCCACGGTGTGACGCTCGGTGACCACGGCACGCCGGCGCGCTCGTAGGTGCCCAGCAGCATGCCGCCGCGTTCCTCGCGCAGATACAGCTCGCCCTCGAAATCGATCGCGTGCAGCTGTTCTTTCTCGTTGCCCTCGAGTTGCGGCAGCCTCTCCGTGATGAGGTACTGGTGTTCCATCGCGAGGATGGGCAATTCCAGACCCACCATCCGTCCCAATTCGCGTGCCCACAATCCACCGGCATTGACGACATGTTCGGCGTGAACGTTGCCGTGCTCGGTGATGACATCCCAGGAGCCATCGGGACGCTGTTTGAGATCCACGACACGGTTGTGGCGCACGATTTCGGCGCCACCGATCTGCGCGGACTTCGCGTAAGCGTGCGTGACGCCGTAAGGATCGACGTGACCTTCGATCGGGTCGTACATCGCGCCGACGAAGTGCTTCTTGTCCATGAGCGGAAACATCTTCGCGGCCTCGTCCGCGGAGATGATCTCGAGCTCCATGCCCAGGTAGCGGCCGCGCGCCTTGGTCATCTTCAGCCAGTCCATGCGCTCGCGCGTGCCGGCGAGCATCAGGCCACCGGTGATGTGCATGCCGCAGGACTGTCCGGAGATCTTCTCGATCTCCTTGTAGAGATTGATGGTGTACTGCTGCAGCTTGGCGACGTTGGGATCGCCGTTCACGGTATGCATGCCGCCAGCCGCGTGCCAGCTCGAGCCGCAGGTCAGCTCGTCACGCTCGATCAGCATCACGTCGCGCCAGCCCGCCCGCGTCAGATGGAACAGGACACTCGCGCCGACGACGCCGCCGCCGACAACCACGACTTTAGCCGCACTCTTCATAGACTCTCACTCGTTTGAAACTGCCAGATGCACCGCGGGTGCCGGCGTCGCCGCCGCCCGCGTCCCGAATCTCTCGATCAGCCAGGAACGGAACAGGGCAATGGCCGTGTCGCCCAGGCCTTCCGGATGCGTGATGAGGTAGTAGCCGTATCCATCGTCGAGCGTATCTTCAAAAGGCTTCACCAGGCGGCCCGCGCGGATCTCGTCCGCGAACAGGTGGGTGTCCACCAGGGCGAGGCCCTGCCCGCTCAGCGCGTACTGCACGGCCAGCACCGCGGTATCGAACACGAGACCCCGCTCGATGTTGATCGGGCGCAAGCCGGACTGTCGCACGAACTGCTGCCAGAACTGGTGCCGGGGTTGGTCCGCGATACGCACGTGGACGATCTCATTGGCCTCGATGAACGCGGCGAGATCCTTCCCGGCATGCAACGCTGCGATGCTCGGGTGGCAGAGGATGCTCAGGCGGACAGGCCAGAGCAGATCGGTCACGAGATCCGTGACCGTGGGCTTGGAGTACACGACCGCCACATCCACATCGCCGAGCGGCGGCCCCACGCCGTAGGGACTGATCAGATCAATGTCCACTTCAGTGCTGGCCTGGCGGAAATCCCGCAGGATGGGTACGGCCAGCTGCACCGCAAAGCTGGGAGGCATCTGCACGCGCAGCGTTCGTTGCGTGGGTGCGCCCTCGTTGCGGATGTCATCGAGCGCGTATTCCAGGCGATCGAATGACTTCACGACGGCGGGCAGCAGATGCTGGCCAGCCTTGGTCAGCGTGAGCGCATGCGGGCGGCGGTCGAAGAGCTGCGCGCCGATCAGGCGCTCCAGCGCGATCACGTGCCGTGAGAGCGCGCTCTGGGAGATCAGCAGCGCGTGGGCGGCGGCCGTGAAGCTGCCGTGCCTGGCGACACCCTCGAAGGCGCGCAGGGCGTTCAGGGGCAGCCAGCGCCGGTCAATGCTCTTTCTGCTCATCTCGCTCCCCTGGCCCGGAGCGCGATTCTAGCCTGCCGGGCCATGCGCAACCGATGGATTCGAATGCCTTTTTTCGATGCGGGTAGCCAATTTTCGGCTTTGACGGGTTGTCCCGGTTGTGGAAGTCTGCACTATGCCCACAGCCATTGCAGAACGCACCCGCCAGGAGTGGCAGCAGCTGGCCGAGCGGCTGCGGCCGGCAGGCCGCGCCTTCATCGGCGGCAAGCTGGTCGCCGCGCGCAGCGGCCGCACGTTCCCGGACATCAGCCCGATCGACGGTCGCCAGATCGCCGAGGTCGCCCGCTGTGACGCCACAGACGTCGATGCTGCCGTGACAGCGGCCCGCATTGCCTTCGAGGAGGGAGTCTGGCGCCGCACCGATCCTGCGACACGCAAGCAGATCCTGCTGCGCTTCGCGCAGCTGGTCCGTGAGGACACCGAGCACCTGGCCCTCCTGGAGACGCTGGACGTCGGCAAGCCCATCCTGAACTCGATACAGGTGGATGTGGCTTCAGCCGGCAACACGCTCGCCTATTACGCTGAGTTCGCCGACAAGCTGTACGACGAAGTGGCGCCCACCGCTGCGCACGAAGTCGCGCTGATCCGGCGCGAGCCCCTGGGCGTCATCGCCGCAATCGTGCCGTGGAACTACCCTCTCATCATCACCGCCTGGAAGCTGGGACCGGCGCTGCTGGCGGGCAACTCGGTGGTGCTGAAACCCGCCGAACAGTCACCGCTCACGGCGATCCGCCTGGCCGAACTGGGCGCCGAAGCCGGTCTGCCACCGGGTGTGCTGAACGTGGTGCCGGGATTCGGCGAGGAGACCGGCAAGCCGCTCGCCCTGCATCCGGATGTGGACATGGTGAGCTTCACGGGCTCCACCGAAGTGGGCAAGCTGATGATGGGCTACGGCGGGGAATCCAACCTCAAGCGCGTCTCGCTCGAGTGCGGCGGCAAGAGTCCGCACATCGTCATGCCGGATGCGGATCTCGAGGCCGCGGCCAGCGGCATCGCCTGGGGCATCTTCTACAACCAGGGCGAGACGTGCAACGCCGGCTCACGGGTGCTCGTGCATGCGAGCATCCGGGAGAAACTCATCGAGGCCGTGGCGCGAGTCGCTCAGACGATCACGCTCGGCCATCCGTTCGATCCGGCGACCCAGATGGGAGCGTTGATCGATGGTGGCCACATGCGCAGAGTGCTGGGTTACATCGACAGCGGCATAACGGAAGGAGCGCGGCTGGCTCTCGGTGGCAAGCAGGCCTTCGCGGAAAGTGGCGGGTATTACGTCGAGGCCACGATACTCGACCGTGTGGACCCGGGCGCGCGCGTGGCCCGCGAGGAAATCTTCGGTCCCGTGCTGGCGGTCACCGCCTTCCACGACGAGGCCGAGGCCGTACGGATAGCCAACGACACCATCTATGGGCTGGCTGCCGCGGTGTGGACCTCCGACATGAATGTCGCCCACCGGGTCTCCGCGGCCATGCGCGCGGGAACAGTCTGGATCAACACCTTCGATCGTTCGTCGATCGCCACGCCGTTTGGCGGCTTCAAGCAATCGGGATTCGGCCGGGACCGCTCACCGCACGCCATAGACAAGTACACCGATCTGAAAACCATCTGGACCACCTACCGATGAACGCGATCCCGGCCGAGCGGGCGCCCGCAAGACCGGCGCACCGCATCTCGTCCATCCAGATCACCCAGCACCGCCTGCCGCTGCAGCCGCCGTTCCATGCGAGCTGGGACAGCAAGCCGCGGGTGCATTTCGATGCGACCCTCGTACGGGTCGGCACGGATACGGGACTGACCGGTTACGCCTCCGGCGATCTCATGATCGGCTTCAAGGGGCACGAGCACCTGTTCATCGGCCAGGATCCCCTGGCGCTCGAACGTCATTACCGGGTGCTGTCCAGCATCGACTTCCATTACGGGCGCTGCTGGCCCCTGGACCTGGCCTTGTGGGATCTGGCCGGCAAGATCACCGGCCAGCCCTGCTGGAAGCTGCTGGGCGGTCTCTCCAATCGAGTCCGCGCCTACGCCTCCTCCGGAACGCTACGCGATCCAGGTGCGATGGCCGATGCCGCGGAGAGGTACCTGGCGCAGGGATTCCGGGCTCTCAAGCTGCGCTTCCACCGCGGCGACTGGCGCGACGACGTCAAATCCCTCGAGGCAGTCCGTGCGCGCGTGGGGCAGCGCCTCGAATTGATGGTCGATTGCAATCAGGGCTGGCGTCTGCCCTGGGACACAGAAGCTCCGTGGGTACTGAAGGACGCCATGGCGGTGGCCCGCGAACTGGAGCGGCTGGGGGTCTACTGGATGGAGGAGCCCCTGCATCGCGGCGACCATGTTGGCATGCGCGCCCTTCGGGACAGCATCGATGTGCGCGTGGCGGCCGGAGAGATGACGCGCCAGGCACATGAGCTGCGTGACCTGATTGCCGGGGCCTGCGTCGATGTCATACAGCCGGATGCCGCGCTCGTGGGGGGCATCACCGGTCTGCGGCGCGTTGCCATCATGGCCCAGGAACACAACCTGATCTTCACCCCGCACACCTGGACCAACGGGATGGGCGTGGTGGCCAACACGCACCTGGTTGCGGGGCTGGGCAACTCGCCGTTCATCGAGTTCCCCTACGACCCGCCCGAGTGGGACCTGAGCCGTCGCGACTTCATCATGGCGCAGCCCTTCGCGGCCGATGCCGATGGCTGGCTGACTCTGAGCGACGCTCCGGGAATGGGCTATGCGGTGGACGAGGCGGCGCTGGCGCGGACGCTGATCCGCTAAGCGCTGGCGCGGACGCAGATCCGCTAGGGCGCGTCCAGGAAGCCGTTGATCACGACGGCGACCGCTTCGGGATCTTCCCAGAAGGGATTGTGGCCCAGTCCCGGGAAGACCTTGACCTGCGCCGCGGGCAGCGCCTCGCGCAGTGTCTGCCGGCCATCTTCCTCCATGATCGGATCGTCACTGCCCCAGATCAACAAGGCGGGCGCCTTGAGTCGCGGCAGCGTGCGCTGCAGGTCGGTGAATCCGGCGCCCTGATCGAGCACCGCCAGCCACACTTTGAGCGGGATCGCCGCCGAGTCACGCCGCTGGCGGCGGATGAATTCCGGATCGACGGGCCTGGGTGAATCCCACCAGGCGATCATGAAGGGCGAGTCCGGATCGATGGGCTCCTTGAGCTTGCGGATCTCCCCGGCGAAGTCGAAGCGGGGAGGCTTCGGAGGCGAGCCGGCGCGCGGGCCGCCGGTCGATGAAATCAGCACGACCTTGCGGACGCGGTCCGGCCACTCCTCGGCAAATGCCTGGGTGATCAGACTTCCCAGGGAGTGTCCTACGAGGTCCGCCCTGCGGATATGCAGATGATCCAGCAGCAGCTTGATGTCGTAGGCGAAGTCGAGCCGGGTGTAACAGCATTCGGGCTTGTCGGAGCGCCCATGGCCGCGGATGTCCACGACAATGAGCCGGTCGCCCGATGACAGGTATGGAATGAGCGGCACCCAGTCGCGGGCGTTGTCCGTGTAGCCGTGAATCAGCACGACGGGACGGCCCTTGGGATTACCCGTGTCGATGTAGGCGAGATGTTCGCTGTTGGGCAACAGCACGACGCGCTTAAGCCCATCGAAGGTGTCGAGATCGATCTTGAGCGGCGGAGGTGACGCGGGTGAAGGTGCTCCCTCCCCTGCCGGGCAGATGCCGGCGCAGAGCATGAGCGCGCAGAACGGGGCCCAGGCGCCGAAGGTCGCACGAGGGCTGCGCTGCGGATTCCGTCCCATGAAGACTCGTGAGTGGACATCGTGCCGCGCCACCGGAGGACTCCGGTGGCGTGGCAGGCGCTGTCGCTTACTTGTTGCCGTTGAACTTGTAATTGAACTGCAGGGTGAGCGTGCGCGGACGTGTGATCGTGTCCATGCGCACGAACTGGCTGTAGCTCGAGAACACATCACCCCTCACGTTGGTGATGTTCGTCCCGTACAACTGCACCATCCAGGCATCCTTCGTCACGCCGACGGAAGCGTCGTACGAAGTAAAGCCCGGCTGGTCGTAGCGGGTCGGGGTGACCTTATCGATTTCGGTCTGTAGCGCATCCGTGGTGGAATAGGAATGCGCGCGCAGCGAGGCCGAGACCTGCGCGAAGTAGCGGTACTCGGCCACCGCCGGGAAGTCGTACCGCGCGCGAATGTTGGCCTGGAAAGGCGGTGACTGCGCCAGCGGGCTGCCTTTCACGCCGAAGGGGTTGGTCAGACCCAGCGCCGGGAAGTCGATGGGCTTGCCGTTCTTGTCGACGAAACTGACTTCCTTCCACAGCTCGCTATGGTTCCACGCCGCCGAGGCGGTCAGGGTGAGTTCCTGGGTGGCGCGGAAGGTCAGCTCGGTCTCGATGCCACGCACATGGTATTCGGGGCCGTTCGTGGTGAAGGTCAGGTTTCCGAGCAGGCCGGGATTGAACAACCCGATCTGCACGTCCTTCCAGTCCTCCATGTACATCGCGCCATTGAAGCGCAGGCGGTGATCGAGCCAGTCGGTCTTCCAGCCCAGTTCGTTGTTGACCAGCGTGTCGGGCTTGAAGCCGATGGGGGTCTCGAAGATGTTGACCAGCGGTGAGGTGGCCGGTGCCACGAAGCCCGAGGCGCGGTTGAAGCCACCCGGCCGGAAGCCCTGCGACCAGGTGTAGTACACCAGGGCGTCGTCGGTGATGTGCCAGCTCAGGTTGCCGCGGCTGCGGAAGCCGGTATAGCGCTTCCTCAGACCCGAGGAGGCATCGGAGTAGGCATCGTTGCCGGCC
>DATKLO010000247.1:0-29134 GCA_035542375.1 Steroidobacteraceae bacterium
CCGCCTGCCTCGGCTCAGACCGAGACCCCACCGGCCACGCCGCCTGCGGCCCAAGAGCCCGCGCCGTCCGCCGAACAGAATCCTCCGCCTGCGGAAGCCGCCCGCGTCCGCAAGCCTCATGCGACTCCTGCCCCTGCGGCAGAGAGCGGTTCGGTCCTCGATATCCTGAAAGACTACTGGTGGGCTGCGGCCCTGCTCGTGGTGGCGCTCCTGGGCCTGCTCGGGCTGCGCGCCTGGCGCGCGCGCCGCGAGTCTGAATTCGATGATTCCCTCGGCCGGCTGGCGGTCGCGGGTGCGAATTCCATGGATCGTGGTTTCGGCTCCGGCGACACCGCGCCCGTGCGCCCGCTGGGCGCGGGTGAGGGCGCCTTCCTGGTTGAAGAGTCCGGTACGCATGAGCGTCCGCGCTTCCCGGGTGGAGCTGCTCCGGCTGCTGCCACGCCCGCGCGGCATGTGGCCACCGACGAGACGATCAGCAGCGAGACCGCGATCAACCTCGACCAGGGAGATCCACTGGCCGAAGCCGATTTCCACATGGCCTACGGTCTGTACGACCAGGCCGCCGATCTCATCCGCATCGCCATCAGCCGTGAGCCGGGCCGCCGCGACCTGAAGCTCAAACTGCTCGAAGTGTTCTTCGTGTGGGGCAACAAGGAGCAGTTCCTGCAAAGCGCGCGCGAGCTGGCCGACAGCCGCGACCAGGCAGCTCCGGGCGAGTGGGAAAAGATCGTCATCATGGGCAAGCAGCTGGCCCCGGACGATGCGCTCTTTGTCGGCGGCGGCGCCGTCACGGGCGCAGCCGCGGGTGGCGTGGATCTCGACCTGGAAGGCGGCGAGAGCCGCGTCGACTTCGACCTGCTGGGCGATCCGGTTCCGGGACAGTCCGGCGTCGGCGAAGTGGATCTGGACATCGGTTCGGCGCTCGGTGACTCCGGCAGTGCCGACTCGACCGGCTCGACCGATCGCACCTTCGCGCTGGACGATGAGACCACCGGCACGAACGCCACCGCATCGGGCAGCTCGACGGGCACCACGCGTCAGATGACGCAGAAGATCACTCGAGATGCCGACGTGCTCATGCCGGAGTTCGGTTCCGAAACCGAAGGTCCGACCATCGAGCAGCCGGCACTGGCTTCTTCGGACAATCCGACCATCCGTCAGAAAGTGGAGATGGCGCTGAAGCAGGGTCCTGCCGCCGAGCAGACCGCTGAGCTGGCCATCGACGATCTGGGCCTGGACCTCGGGGCGCTCGACACGATCGACCAGCCTGGCCTGGGACACTCGGAAGGGCCCACGCTGGTAGCAGGTCTGGACGATCGTTCGCGCAAGGTGATGGAGGATGCGCAACGTCGCGCCGGCGACGATCAGCAGCGACAGACCTCCGCCACGGGCGCGTGGCGCATGGACGAGAACGACCTCGAGGCCGCGCTGGGCAAAGACAACGCCAAGACGGCCGAGAACCCGACATTCGATCCGTCCTCGACCGCGCGGCTCGCCTCGCTGTCGAGCGACGAAGTGGACTTCGATCTGGGCGATGCCGACGGGCTGTCGGGTGTCGACGCCGATGGCAGCCATCAGGCTCACGGCGCGAACGGACTCGACCTGGATGTGGGCACCGCCACGGTCCCGGATGCGGCTTTCACGGCCACCCAGAAACTGGCTTCCGAGGATCTGGCGCTGCCCGACCTCGAACCGGTGACCATGAGCGAGGTCGGCACCAAGCTCGATCTGGCGCGGGCCTACATGGACATGGGTGATCCGGAAGGCGCCCGCAACATCCTGGAGGAAGTGGTCCACGAGGGTTCCGTTGCCCAGAAGCAGGAAGCGCAGCGCTTGCTGGAGTCCCTGCCGGGTTGAGCAGAATCGCCGTCGGGATCGAGTACGACGGCTCCGCCTATGCGGGCTGGCAGACGCAGCAGCACCTGCCGGCCATCCAGGAACTCGTGGAGAAGGCGCTCGGCAGCGTCGCCGCCGAGCCGGTCCAGGCTGTCTGCGCCGGTCGCACCGATTCCGGTGTGCATGCCCGCTGGCAGGTGGCTCACTTCGACACCTCCGCGGTCCGCCCGATGCGTGGCTGGGTCCTGGGGGCCAATACGGCGCTGCCACGGGACATCAGCATCGCCTGGGCGCGTCCAGTGCCCATGCACTTCCATGCCCGCTATTCGGCCGAGGCGCGCACCTACCGCTATCTCATCCTGAACCGGGGTTCGCGCTCGGCGCTGGCAGCCGGGCGGGCCGTGTGGATCCACAAGCCTCTGGATCACGAACGCATGGCCGAGGCAGCAGGGTTGCTGCAGGGCCATCATGACTTCAGCGCCTTCCGCTCCTCCGAATGCCAGTCCCGCTCACCGATCCGGCGGCTGACGGATCTGAGGGTGCGCCGGCAAGGCGAGTGGGTCGTGATCGAGGGCACCGCCAACGCCTTCCTGCATCACATGATGCGCAATATCGCCGGGCTTCTGATCGCCGTGGGCCGGGGCGATGCGCCGGCCTCCTGGGCGAGCGAGGTGCTGCAGGGCAGGGACCGCAAACTCGCCGCGGCCACGGCGCCAGCCGAGGGTCTGTACCTTTGGGCGGTGCGCTACCCGGGGGCTTTCGGGCTGCCCGAGCCGGCTGCGGATGGGCCGGCTGCGGATGGGCTGGCCGCGGATGGGCCGGCTGCGGATGGGCCGGCCGATGGCGGATGGCTGCCGCGCCGATCCGCTATGATCGGCTCAGCCTCCTGAAGCGACGGAACGGTCCATGTCCTGGTTCGAAAAGATCATGCCCTCGCGCATCAAGACCGAGCGGCGCACGCGCTCGGTGCCCGAGGGCCTGTGGATCAAGTGTCCGGCCTGCGACGCCGTGCTGTACCGCGCCGAGCTCGAGCGCAACCTGTATGTCTGCCCCAAGTGCAGCCACCACATGCGCATCGGCGCCCGCGACCGGCTCGAGAGCTTCCTGGACCCCGGGGAGGCACTGGAGATCGGCGGGGGCATCTCGCCCGAGGATCCGCTGAAGTTCCGCGACAGCAAGCGCTACAAGGACCGGCTCACCCAGGCCCAGAAGGCGACCGGTGAGCGCGATGCGCTGGTGGTGCTGGCGGGCGCCCTGCACGGCATGCCGGTCGTGGCCTGCGCGTTCGAGTTCCAGTTCCTCGGCGGCTCGATGGGTTCGGTCGTGGGCGAGCGCTTCAGGCGGGCCGTGGATCACTGCATCGAGCACCGGCAGCCGCTGGTGTGTTTCAGCTCCAGCGGCGGCGCCCGCATGCAGGAGGCACTGTATTCGCTGCTGCAGATGGCCAAGACGGCCGCGGCGCTCTCCCGCCTGGCGCAGTCGCATCTGCCTTTCATCTCCGTCATGACCGACCCCACCACCGGTGGCGTGTCGGCGAGTCTCGCCATGCTCGGCGATCTGAACCTGGCCGAACCACGGGCCCTGATCGGATTTGCCGGCCCGCGCGTGATCCAGCAGACCGTGCGCGAGACGCTGCCCGAGGGTTTTCAGCGCAGCGAGTTCCTGCTGGAGCACGGCGCCCTGGACATGATCGTCGATCGGCGCGACATGCGTGATCGCATTGCCGCCGTGTTGCGTCTGCTGCTCAAACTCCCGCCTGCCGCCGCGGCCTGATTGCGCACCCTGGTCGAATGGCTGGCTCTGCAGGAGTCGGTGCACCCGAAGACCATCGACATGGGGCTCGGCCGGGTGACCACGGTGGCCCGTTCACTCGGCGTCGATAAGCCCGCCTGCCCGGTCATCACGGTCGGTGGCACCAACGGCAAGGGTTCCACCGTCGCCCACCTGGAGGCGCTGCTGGAGTCGGCCGGCCGCCGCACCGGGATGTTCACCTCCCCGCATTTCATCCGCTACAACGAACGCATCCGGGTCGGTGGCATCGAGGTCGAGGACGCTGAACTGATCGCCGCCTTCGAGACGATCGAGCAGGCCCGCGGATCGACGACGCTGACGTTCTTCGAATACAACACGCTGGCGGCACTGCTGATCTTCCAGCGCCGCGCGGTGGAGGTGGCCATTCTCGAGGTGGGTCTGGGAGGGCGCCTGGATGCCACGAACCTCGTGGACGCCGATGTGGCGATCGTGTGTTCGATCGGGTTCGATCATCGCGACTGGCTGGGAGACACGCTGGAGCAGATCGGCGCGGAGAAGGCGGGAATATTCCGCGCCGGCCGGCCGGCCGTACTGAGCACGCCGCAGATGCCCCACAGCGTGTTTGCACGGATCGGCGAGATTGGCGCCCGGGCGGTCGTCGCCGAGCGCGATTTCAGCTGGAGTCTCGCGGCTCCGGGGCGCGAGCGATCGCGATGGAGTTATCGCGGGTTGCGTCTGAGCCTGCAGGATCTGCCGCCGTCCGCTCTCGCGGGTTCCATCCAGTACCGCAACGCTTCCGCGGCGCTCGCGGCCATCGAGAGTCTGCCGCCCGAGCCGCGCGGGGCAGCAGCTGCCCAACTGACGGAACGCAGTGTGGGCGAGGCGCTGGCGCGGGTCCGTCTGGCGGGACGGTTCCAGGTCGTGCCGGGCGAGGTGGAGTGGATCCTCGATATCGCCCACAACGAGCCCGCCGCACGGATGTTCGCCCAACATGTGCGTGAGCGGCCGCAAGGCGAGGGCGCAACGACGCTCGCGGTCGTGGGCATTCTCGGGGACAAGGATGCACCCGCGATCGTGCGAGAACTCGAGCCTCTCGTCAGTCACTGGGTACTCTGCTCGCTCCCCGGCCCGCGCGGGGTCACGGCTGCCGCTCTGGCGCAGCGGGTCCAGTTGCCGCGCGAGCGGGTGACGCTCGCCGACTCGGTCGAGGAGGCATGCGAGCGGGCCCGCGCCGCGGCCAGGCCCGGCGACCGGATCCTGGTCTTCGGTTCGGTGCACACCGTGGGCCCGGCACTGCGGTGGCTTCGGATATACTGACCCGCGCTCCGCTTGATAGAGGCGGTTTCGTCCCCACTGTGGATCAACGGGTGAAAGAGCGACTCACCGGCGCCATCATTCTGGTCGCCCTGTTCGTGTTTCTGGTGCCCGAGCTGCTCACCGGCCCGAAGAGCGCCAGCGCCCCGCAGCCTGCGGGGAGCGTGTCGAACTCGTCCGAGGATCCGCCATTAAGGTCCTACACGATCAATCTGGCCGACGACGCGCACCACGCCGCCACGGGTGGCAGCGGGCCTGCGATGCCGCAGCCGAGCGCCTCCGGACAGACGGACGCCGCGCAGCCCTCCGCGACTTTCTCGCCGTCTTCGGCTGCACAGACAGCGCAGCAGGCATCCAACTCTCCCTCGACACCACCCATTGTCACGAACGCTGTGACAACGACGCCAGGATCCGCGACACCGAGCTCCGTGACGCCGAGCCCCGCGACGCCGAGCCCCGCGACATCGGACAAGACGACTTCGGGTTCTCGAGCCGCTTCATCGGCGCCCTCCAAAGCAACGCCATCGAAGGCGGTCGCCGCGGCCCCCGCGCCGGCCAAGTCGCACGGGGCCTCTGCTGCGCCCGCAACCGGGTGGGGCGTCCAGCTGGGCGTATTCGCGAGCCGCGACAATGCGGAGCATCTGGCAAAGCAGGTGCGATCCAAGGGTTTCCGCGTGTCCGTGTCCGAGATCACGTCCTCGACACGCAAGCTCTACCGGGTGCGCGTGGGACCGGCAGCGGATCGCGCGGCGGCCGAGGCCCTGCAGGACAAACTCAAGGCGGCGGGCGGTTCCAGTGGCACGGTGGTTCCGTATTCTTGACGGAACCCGCAATTGCATCGGACCGTGGCGCAGGCGCGCGCGGCGCGGGCCGGGCTCTTGTACAATCCGCGCCGCGAAACACCTTGGGTACCGTTGATGAATGTCACCGACTATCTGGTGATTGCCGGCGTCCTCATTTCCGCGCTCGTGGGCGCCCTGCGCGGCTTCCTGCGCGAGGCAATCGCCCTGGCCACGTGGATCATCGCGCTGTTCATCGCCTGGCATTTCTCCGATCTCATCGAGCCGCATCTGGGTGGACTGCTCTCGGGCTCATATGTCAAACCCTGGGCGGCCCGCATCATCATCGTCGTCCTGATCCTGTTGCTCGGGGCCGCGATCGCGGCGATCGCCGGGCACTTCGTGCGCCTGTCGATCTTCAGCGGCATGGATCGTTTCCTCGGCCTGCTGTTCGGACTGCTGCGCGGCGTGGTGCTGCTCGGTGTGTTCGTGATCCTGGCGCAGCTGTTGCGCCTGGACACAGAGCGCTGGTGGAAGCACTCGCTGCTGGTTCCCTACGGGGAGTCGGTGGCCAATGGCCTGCGCGCGCTGGTGGGCGAGCCGCGGGTAAGTCATTCGGGAGGGTTGTCGGCGCAATCCACGCGCGCGACAACGGATCCGGCCTGAGGGTTCATCGCAAACTGCAATCCGGAGGCGGCTAAGGCATGTGTGGGATCGTCGGCATAGTCGGAACGAGCGCGGTCAACCAGCGTATCTATGACGCGCTGACGGTCTTGCAGCATCGCGGCCAGGATGCAGCAGGCATCGCGACCTCCATCGACGGTGAGCTCTACACGCGCAAGGGGAGCGGCCTGGTGCGCGATGTGTTCCAGCAGCAGCACATGCTCGAGCTCAAGGGAAATTACGGCATCGGCCACGTCCGCTACCCCACCGCGGGATGCGACAGTGCCTCCGAAGCGCAACCCTTCTACGTCAACGCTCCTTACGGCATCTGCCTCGCCCATAACGGCAATCTGACCAACGCCGGCGAACTGGCGGAAATCATCATTCGGGAAGACCGGCGGCATCTGAACACCACGTCGGATTCCGAAGTCCTGCTGAATGTCTTCGCATCCGAACTGCAGCGCATCGGCACGCCGCGTGTAACTCCAGCTGACGTCTTTGCCGCCTTGAATGCGGTTTACCGCCGTTGTCGCGGTGGTTACGCGGTGGTGGCGATGGTCATCGGCCATGGCATCCTGGGTTTCCGCGATCCGCACGGAATCCGCCCGCTGGTGCTGGGACAGCGCGACACCTCGCGCGGCCCGGAATGGATGCTCGCCTCCGAGAGCGTGGCGCTGGACATGCTGTCCTTCAAATTCGTGCGCGACATCGCCCCGGGCGAGGCCGTGTTCATCGATGAGCAGGGGCGCCTGCACTCGCAGCAGCTCGTCGCGGCCGTCCGCCATACGCCCTGCATCTTCGAATACGTGTATTTCGCTCGTCCGGACTCCAAGATCGACAACATCTCGGTGTACCGCGCGCGCATGCGCATGGGTGACCGGCTCGCCGACAAGATCCAGCGCGAGCGCCCGAACCACGACATCGACGTGGTCATTCCGATTCCCGACACCAGCCGCACGAGCGCGCTGCAGCTGGCACAGCGGCTCGGCCTGAAGTACCGCGAGGGCTTCATCAAGAACCGCTACATCGGCCGCACGTTCATCATGCCGGGCCAGGACCAGCGCGAGAAGTCGGTGCGCCGCAAGCTCAACGCCATCGACCTGGAATTCCGCGGCAAGACGGTGCTGCTGGTGGATGATTCCATCGTGCGCGGCACCACTTCCGCGCAGATCATCGAGCTGGCGCGCGAGGCCGGCGCGAAGAAAGTCTATTTCGCCTCGGCCGCCCCTCCCGTGCGCTTCCCCAATGTCTACGGGATCGACATGCCGGCGGCGAGCGAGCTGGTCGCCGCGGACCGCAGCGTCGATGAAGTGGCGCGTCTGATCGGGGCGGACTGGCTCATCTACCAGGACCTCGCGGATCTGGTCGCCGCCTGCCAGCACGACGATGCGCGCATCGCCGAGTTCGACACGTCGTGCTTCTCGGGTGAGTACGTCACCGGCGATGTGACACCGGAGTACCTGGAGCGTCTGCGCACCGAGCGCTCGGATGCCGCCAAGAAACTGCGGCGCGAGCGCCGTGGCAACCTGAAGGTCATCCGCGGCAACTAGGGCCCGGCCCGTTTGAATTCACCCGACTGCCGCCGACGCCTGCTGCTCGAGTTGCTGCAAGCGGGCCTGGATCGCGTGTCCGGCCGCCGCTGCGTGGCCCGCGCCCTGCGGGAATCGCCCCTCAAGCCCGGCCCTGTGTGGATCGCGGCGATCGGCAAGGCGGCCGCCTCCATGGCGCTCGGGGCGCATGATGTGCTGGGCAAGGCCGTGGAGTGCGTGTTCATCGTCACCAAGGACGGGCACGTTGACACGCAGACACTCCTGTTGCCCCTGGTCACCATCCACGAGACTTCCCATCCCGTACCCGACGAACGCTGTGTTGTCGCGGGAAACGCGCTGCTCACGTGGCTGGCCGGTGTACCGGCCGATGCGCAGCTGCTGTTCCTGATCTCAGGAGGCGCCTCCAGTCTGATCGAGGTGCTGGAGGAGGGGGTGTCGCTCGCACAGCTGCTGCAGCTGAATGCCGAAGGGCTGGCGAGTGGCATTCCGATCGCCGAGCTCAATGCGCGACGGGCCCGCCTGTCGCGCATCAAGGGTGGCCGCCTGGCCGCGCTGCTGCGGGGACGGCCCGGACGCGCACTGTTCATCTCGGACGTCCCCGGCGACGATCCGGCCGTAATCGGGTCCGGGCTGATGGGTCCTGCGGCCGACGGTGCGCCGGACAACATCGAGCGCACGGTTGTCGCCAGCCTCAATCACGCCACCGAGGCTGTCACGGAGGCCGCGCGCAGGATGGGTCTGGATGTTCATCGCCCCGGTGCGCGCTTCGAGGGTGATGCCGCGCGGCTTGCGGTGCGCTTCGCGCATGAGCTGCATCTGAATCCCGCGCAGCTGTGCGTCTGGGGCGGCGAATCGACCGTGACCCTGCCGGAACATCCCGGTCGTGGCGGCCGCAATCAGCATTTGGCTCTCGCCGCCGCCCGGCTGCTGGCCGGGCAACCGCAGATGATGCTGCTGGCTGTCGGAACGGACGGAACGGATGGACCCACGGATGATGCAGGCGCACTGGTCGACGGCGAGACCTGTGCGCGGATCTCTCTCGCGGAGCTGGATGCCGACGATTGCCTGAAACGCGCGGATGCGGGGACGGCGCTGGCCGCCAGCGGCGATCTCATTCACACGGGGCCGACGGGAACCAACGTCGGCGATCTGGTAATTGGACTTAAGCTGTCCGCGGAAGCGGCGCAAATCGTATGGGAGGGGCGGGACGCGCCGGACGCAAGCGTGTTGTAATGGCTTATGCGCTTGCTGTTGATCGAAGCTGACGCCCATCACTGCGCCGCCGTGCAGCGCCGTATCGCTGCGTGGAAACCCGACGCGCGGATCGATGTGCGCAATCCCTCGCAACAGGGGCCGCTCGCCCCGGAATTCCTGGCGCAAGGGTTCGATGCCGTCCTGCTGGCGAATGAGTGGCCCGGGACGAAGGGGCTGGAGTGGCTGCAGGATCTCGGCGCGCGCAAGGGCTTCGCGCCGGTTATCTTCCTGAGTGAGCAGGCGACCCATCCCGATGCGCGACGCGCGATGGACCTCGGAGCCTATGGTGTTGTCGGTCGTGAGGAGATTGCGCAGCAGAAATTCCTCGACATGCTCGAGGGAGCGCAGCGAAAGCAGTCGTTGGCGCGCGCCACGTGGCGCACCGATGCCGCCGGTCGCGCGGCGCAGCGATTCGGCACGGCCTTCATCCGCGGCTACCGTTGTATCCGGCGTGTCGCCTCCGGACCGGTGTCCGATCTGTTTCTGGCGGAGAGTGAATCGGCCGGCGCCCTGGTAGCCATCAAGGTCGCGCGCGACCAGCACCGCGACCAGCACGATCTCGACCACACGTTCCGGCGATTCCTTCAGGAATACGAGATCGTCCAGCGCATCAAACACCCGAGCATCGTGCGCCTGTACGACCTGGGGATCAGTGACGAGCATGCGTGGCTGGTGATGGAGTGGTTCCAGGCCGGAGATCTGCGCAAGCGCATGCGCGCCGGCATGCGACCCCGTCCGGCGCTGCGAACCGCGATCGCCATCGCCCACGCGCTCGAGGCGATGCATGGCTGTGGCGTACTGCACCGGGACCTGAAGCCCGGTAATGTCATGTTGCGCGAGGATGGTTCGCTCGCGCTGATCGATTTCGGCATGTCCAAGGACACGGCGCTGCAGCAGGACGTGACCGACACGGGACTGATCTTCGGCACGCCGCACTACATGAGTCCGGAACAGGGGCACGGCGAGCCCATCGACGGGCGCAGTGACCTCTACAGCCTCGGAGTCATCCTGTTCGAGATGCTGGCGCGCGCGAAGCCCTACGCCGCGGAAAATCCGATGGCCATCATCTACAAGCACCGCAAGGAGCCCGTGCCGCGCCTGCCGGATCGCTTCGAAGCGCTGCAGCCGATGCTCGACCGGTTTCTCGCCAAGCAGCCCGAGGACCGGTATGCGAACGCCACCGAGGCCGCCCGGGCGCTCGAGAAGGCCTATCGTCTGATCAAGGCCGAGACTTCGGTGACATGAACGCCGGAAGGATCGCCGCTGGGGACCCGGGCGCCGCGGACCCTGGCGCTGCGGGCCCGAGCGCGGCCGGTCCGTACTCGATCCTGCAGGCGCGCACGCCGCCGGAGTGGGTGGAGTGCGCTGTCGAGCGCTGGCGCGAGCTGCTGATCGACCATGCCAACTGCGAGAAGAAGGCGGCGTCCACCGCGCTGGCGCTGATATTTTCGTACCCCGAGGACCACACGCTTACTCTTGCACTGTCGCGTCTCGCGCGCGAGGAGCTGCGCCACTTCGAACAGGTCCAGAAGCTCATGGTGACGCTCGGGGTACCGTTCGAGCGGCAGCAGCCCGGGCGTTACGCTTCGGGCCTGCGGTCGGTGACCCGCACCGCGGATCCGGGTCGCAAGCTGGATCTGCTGCTGTTGGGTGCGCTGATCGAGGCGCGCTCCGCCGAGCGGTTCGAGCTGCTCGGCACGCGGCTGCCGCCGCCGCTGGGCGGCTTCTATTCGCAGCTGCAGCACTCCGAGGCGCGCCACTTCGAGCTGTACGTGAATCTCGCCCGCGCGGCGGATCCGCAGGAGTGGCAGAGGCGGTTGGCGGTGCTGTCGCGGCGTGAGGCCGAGCTGATCACTTCTCGGGATGACGTGCTGCGCTTCCATTCGGGCCCGCCCTGAGAGCGCGTCGCGCGGCGGATCCCCGCAGGGCGCTCAGCCGCTGAACCCCGCCGCCCGGCGGGGGCGAGTTCGCTCAACCCTTGAGTCGGTCGTAAACGCGCTTGACGTCAATCGAGCCGCGGTGGCCGCCCTTGATATACGTCGACACGATCAGGTGGCCGTCCTCATCGAGCGCGTAGTCGTCCTCGCGCATGCCGCCCTTCTTCGCTTTCGTCGTCACGACAAACACCGGGCCGCGCCAGCCGGACGTTCGATCGGCGGTGCTGTCGTTCCCATAGGGGATCGTGGTCTGCGTGCCGGCCTTGAACTGATCCTCGACGACGCTGCCGTCCGGCGCATTGAACCGCACGTTCACGGTCGCGCCATCCTGCCTGATGGACAGATAGTCGGGTGCCTGCAGGGCGCGGCTCAATGCTGACTTGCCGCCGCTGCTGCCGCCGGCAACCCCACCGGACCTGGGCGGTCCGGATGACGTCGAATCCCCGGGAGGAGGTCCATCGGGCGGCGGCTTGGCGGACGGGTCGAGGTCCGTGGCGGACGCGCCGCCGAGCGTGGGCGCGCCGCCCATCCAGTTGCTGCTTGCGCCGATGGGCGGCAGTCCGCTGCCGCCCGGTCCGCTTCCTCCGCCCGGGCCTGCGTGTCCACGCCGGCGTCCCATGCCTGGACTGCCGCGCGGCTGATCCTTGTCGGCCTCGCCGAGCCTGTCCAGGTCGTCACTGAGATTGAGGTTGAGTTTCCAGTCGCCCGTCAGGTTGACGCTCGGCGGTGCGCTGGCCTCGAGGCGATCGGTGGCGCAGCCTCCGAGACCGCCGCTCATCAGTGCACTCGCGATGACTACCCACTTGCGCGGCGAGCGCAACTGCAACGACGTCATCTGCATTGATTCCCCCTGGTTCAGGTTGATGAGTGTGACGCGTTCGACCGGTCAATGCGAACCCGGTTCAACGCGTACAACACTTGGTTACAAGCGTTGACGAGGCGAAACAACTCATCTGACACGGCAGTCGGGTGCGCCCGTGAAAGTGGAAGCTGGCGGATATCACGGCCAGTGAGGCCGGACCCTCGCGAGGGAGCGCGCACACTGGCCCGGCCTGGGAACAGTCGGGTCTTCGTGCGGTCAAAACGCATACTGGCAGTGCTGCGCAGGTGTGGCCGCTGCGCAGGTGTGCCCGCGCACCGGGGTGTTCGCTGCGCCGGGGTGAGCCGCCTGCCGTGATATAGAATGGTGTCCCGGGTCGGCCGGCCTGTTCTTAACAGTTAGTTACAACCGCCGAGGTTCGATGAGCGATCGTCCCCATCTGGTGATCGTCGACGATGATCGCGAGATCCGCACGCTGCTGAGCCAGTACCTGGAGAAGCACGATTTCCGCACCACTGCCGTCCCGGACGGCAAGGAGATGCGGCGGGTGATGGAGCGCTCGCGGGTGGATCTGGTGGTGCTGGATCTCATGCTTCCCGGTGAGGATGGACTGGCGATCTGCCGTGAGGTGCGTACGCGCTCCCAGGTCCCCATCATCATGCTGACCGCGCGTGGCGAGGACGTGGATCGTATCGTGGGCCTCGAACTCGGTGCCGACGACTATCTTGCCAAACCATTCAACCCGCGTGAGCTGTTGGGACGAATCAGGGCGGTGTTGCGCCGCGCGGCTCACGCGCCGCGTGATCCAAGCCCGGAGACGATCCGCGCGTTCACCTTCAACGGCTGGAAGCTGGACACGACTACCCGAACGCTCACGGACTCTGAAGGCAATGATGTCGCGCTCAGCGGCGCGGAGTACCGGCTGTTGGCAGTGCTGTTGTCTTCGGCCAATCGCGTTCTCAGCCGCGCCCAACTCACGGAGCTGTTGCGTGGTCGGGAGGCCGATCCCTTTGATCGCAGCATCGATGTGCGCGTGAGTCGGCTGCGGCAGATCCTTGGCGATGACGCACGCGCGCCGCAAATCATCAAAACAGTCTATGGCGAGGGTTATGTCGTTGGGGTCGCGGTCCAGACCCACTGAGCGGCGCTGATCATGCGCCTGGCCGTGTGGCCGCAGTCGCTGTTCGGGCGGCTGATCGCCGCATCCCTGATCGCTCTACTGCTGGCGCACGCGGCAAGTCTGGTGCTGGTCGCGCGCGAGCGCGAGCGTTTTGTCCTGCAGGGCAGCGTGCGTGAGTGGTCGCGCCGCATTGCCGAAGTCACCGCCATGTTGCAGGGCCTGGAAGGGCAGGAGAGGGCCGCGATGGCGGCGCAGCTCAGCGAGCGTCCCTGGCGGTTCGGCCGACGCCAGGCCGATGCCCTGATGTTGCGCAATGGCCCGCCGCCGCCGCCGGATCCGGACCACGGCGGGCCGCCCGACACCGGCATGCCCGGATCCTCGCGCGAACTGCGAGAACCACGTGCAGCGCGCGAACCACGCGCACCGCACGGCCCTGACGGGCTTGCGCCCGGATCCCCCGAGGAGGGTCGGGACTTCCTGTCGCGTGTGGCAACCGGCCAGACCTACATCCCCATCCCCCTGCCGGGTGATGTCGAGCACACCTTCGAGCAGCAGCTGCAATCAACCCTGGGCACCGGATTCCAGGTGAAGGTGAACGCGACCACGGATCTGGCCAGGCGCGCGATCCTGATTGCCGGTCCCTTCTTTGCCGAGGGCCGGGATGGGAATGCCGAGCCCTATGACGTCTCAGTCATATTCCCGGACGGTTATGAAGCACTCTTCCGCGTCACGCGGCTGCCTCGCGGGGCGCCACTGCCGCGCGGCCTCATCCTGAATCTCACCCTGCTCGTGGTGGTGATGTCGATCGTGCTGTTCCTTACCGCGCGGAGCATCACCCGGCCCCTGTCGGAGCTGGCGAAGGCCGCGGACAGTGTGGGGCGCGATCTGCGCCAGCCCAGGCTCGAAGAACGTGGTGCCCGCGAACTGCGCCATGCCGCGCGCGCGTTCAACACGATGCAGGACCGACTGCAGCGATATCTGGACAGTCGCAGCCGTGTTCTGGCTGCGATGTCCCACGATCTGAAGACCCCGCTCACGCGGCTGCGCCTGCAGGTGGAGATGATTGAAGATCCTGCGGCCCAGGCGCGCATGGGAAAACAGCTCGACGAAATGGAGAGCATGGTGCACGGGGCGCTGGCCCTGTTCCGCGGGCTGGACGACAACGAGGCTTTCGCGCCGATCGATGTGAATGAACTACTGGCGACGCTGAAGTCGGAGTTCGCCGAGATGCACGCGACCGTCACCCTGGAAGGGCATGCCGTCAAGCCCATCTCCGCGAAGCCACAGGCCCTGCGACGCTGCCTCACGAATCTGATCGCCAACGCCGTGAAGTTCGGAACACGGGCTACGCTTGTGGTCGAGGATGGACCTGCCCTCGTGATCCACGTACGCGATGATGGGCCCGGAATCCCGACCGAGGAGCTGGAGCGGGTCTTCGAGCCGTTCTATCGCCTGGAGTCCTCACGCAATCGGGACACTGGTGGCACGGGCCTGGGTTTGAGCATTGCCCGGGATGTCGTTCAGGCGCATGGCGGATCCCTCGTGCTGAGGAACCTGCCGGTGCGCGGACTGGAAGCCATCGTCACCCTGCCGCGTGCGTGACGCACATTCCGTAACGATTGATTACGGACGCCCTGTGTCGGGACCACTACGTTGAGCGCCGTGAACGCGGCCGGCACAGGCCCATTAACAGGAGCGTACGCAAGATGAGAACAGGCTTGGTGGCAGCAGCGCTGCTGTGGGCGGGCGTTGCAATGATGCAGGCTCCAGTGGCCTCGGCGGGCCATGGTGGACACGAAGGCGCGGCACAGCACATGGATCATCTGGCTGTACTGCTGGATCTGACCGACGAGCAGAAGGCGCAGGTCCAGGCCATCCTTGAGGAACAGCACGCCAAAATGAAGGCACGGTTCGACGCGGCACGCAGCTCGGGCCAGAAGCCGTCTTTCGATGAAATGAAGGCGCAGCATGCGCAGGCGATGCAGGACACGATCACGAAGCTGACGCCCGTGCTCAGCCCCCTGCAGCTCAAGAAGTTCCAGATCCTGATGCAGGAGCACGGACCGCCGCGCGGCGGATTCCATGGGGGTCCGCCTCCGGGACCCGCTCCGCAGTGAGCCCCTGTCCGGCGCCTGCGATCGCGGCCCGCATCCTCACCCTGAGCTGACAGTCTGAGTGTCGGTCCGGGCCGGCCCTCGATCGAGGGTCGGACCCCGGTCCTGAAGGCTCAGCGCGGCAGCTCGCGCAGCTCGTAGCGTCCCCTCTCGTACGAGAGATAACTTCCCTGCTCATACCACGCGCCCAGCACGATCCGCTGAGCAGGCTCTCCATCCACATCCGTGTCATGTACCCCGGGGCGGTGCGTGTGCCCATGAACGATGCGGCGCACTTCGGTTGAGCGATAGGCAGCCGCGACGGCATCTGCGTTCACGTCCATGATCTTCGGGATCGTTCGCGCGATGTGTTGCTTGCTGCCGGCGCGGACCTGATTGGCCAGCAGCTCACGGTCAGCCAGCGGAAGAGCAAGGAAGCGTCGCTGCCAATCCGCGTTTCTGACAATGCTGCGCAGCTCCTGGTAGGGATGATCATCCGTGCAGAGCGCGTCCCCATGTGTCAGGAGCACGCGCTCACCCTCGAGTACCGCGATCACCGGGTCCGGGAGCAGGCGACATCCGGTGTCCCGGCAGAACTCCCGACCCAGCAGGAAGTCCCGGTTTCCGTGCAGGACGAAGCAGCAGACCCCGCGCGCGGTCACGGCTCGAAGGCCGGCACGCACGCGGTCCTTGGTGGGCTCCGTCTCATCGTCACCGACCCATGTTTCAAACAGGTCACCGAGGATGTACAGCGCCTCGGCCTGCACGGCGTGGGTCTGCAGGAACTGGAGGAACTGCGCGACGGCCTCCGGAGCAGTTGCATCCAGATGGACATCCGATACGAACAACCTGCTCATGCCGGACGCCCGTTCGCAACTACTTCGGTGAGAGGATTCCGTCCGGCGAGGCCGGTGCCACGGGGGCGGGCGGCGGGGGTTTCACGGCCTGTCCGGCCGCGGCATCGATGATCTCGACCTTCTCGATGATCACCGGTTTCAGGGGCGCATCCGCCTTGAACGGACCCATCGCGCCCGTGGGGGTCACGCCGATGCGATCCACGACGTCCATGCCCTGTACCACCTTGCCGAAGACCGCGTAGCCCCAGCGGGTGGGCAGCGGATCCAGGTCGGGATTGTCCACCAGGTTCACGTAGAACTGCGCGTTGCCCGAGTGCGCGCTCTCCCCGCGCGCCAGGCCCACCATGCCGCGCTTGTTCTGCAGGCCGTTGCCCGACTCGTTGAAGATGGGATCGTGCGCCGGTTTCAGCTTGAAATCCGCAGCCGCATGCCCGCCGCCCTGGATCACGAAGTTCGCCACCACCCGGTGGAACAGCGTGCCGCTGTAGAAGCCCTCGCGCACATACCGCAGATAATTCTGCACCGTGATGGGCGCTCGGTCGGGCATGGTCTCTATGACGAACTCACCCATGTTCGTCGTGACCCGGACCTGCGTGGGCGGATCGGCCGCCGGGGCGTTGGCCGCCAGCAGCAGCCCCGCCAGACCCAGCCACAAGGCGGGGCCGCCGGGGAGCCATTTCCGGGGGTGAGTACGCATCGAGCCTCCATCGTGATGCCGGTGAGCTGCGAACAGGGCATTCTAGCAAGTGCGGACGCCTGCGGGGCCGCGGACCCTTTGTCGAGCCGGCGCTGTCCCGTAACATGCCGGCATGAGTGGAATGGACCTTTCTGCGGGCCGGTCGTTCAGTCCGCCCCGTACACGTTTCGCGCCCAGTCCCACCGGTGAGCTGCACCTGGGAAACGCACGCACGGCGCTGTTCAACGAACTGCTGGCGCACCGCCAGGCGGGCCGCTTCATCCTGCGGATCGAGGACACCGATACCGAGCGCAGCCGCGAGCAGCATACGCAGGGCCTGATCGAGGATCTGCACTGGCTGGGCATCGACTGGGAAGCGGGTCCGGATCGCGAGGACGACCGCGGTCCGTACCGTCAGTCACAGCGCGCGGCGCATTATGACCGCTACTTCGCCGAGCTCGAGAAGCGCGGTGCTGTGTATCCCTGCTTCTGCACGCCACTGGAACTGGAAGCCTCGCGGCGCGCGCAGCTCGCCTCCGGCCGGCCGCCCCGGTATGCGGGGACCTGCCGCGAACTGACCGAGGAGCACAGACAGAGGAAGCGACTGGCGGGACTCGCCCCGACCGCGCGCTTCCGTGTCCCCACCGGCCGCCGCATCGAGTTTCTGGATTTCGTGCATGGGCCGCAGTCCTTCGCCTCCGATGACATTGGCGACTTCGTCGTGCGCCGCGCCGATGGGACGGCTGCGTTCTTCTTCTGCAACGCCGTGGACGATGCGGACATGGGGGTTACCCATGTGCTGCGCGGCGAGGATCATCTGACCAACACGCCGCGCCAGCTGTTGATTCTCGAGGCGTTGGGGCTCGCCGCTCCCGATTACGGACATGTGTCGCTCATCGTCGGCAACGACGGCGCGCCGCTTTCGAAGCGGCATGGCGCCTCCAGCGTGCGCGAGTACCGGCAGCGCGGCTATCTGCCCGAGGCGATGATCAATCATCTGTTCCGGCTGGGTCATTCCACTCCCGAACACGGCTTCCTGTCACTGCAGGAGATGGCCAGGGCGTTCGCGCCGGAGCACCTGGGACGTGCGCCAGCGCGTTTCGACGAGCAGCAGCTGCTCGTATGGCAGAAGGAGGCCGTGCATCGCCTGACCCCCGACCAGGCACTGCGGTGGCTGGCCTCGGAACTGCCGACCGGAATCGACGCAGCGGCACTGCGTGCATTCGTCGCCGCCGTGTTGCCCAACCTGGTGTTGCCTTCCGATGCGCGTGCGTGGGTTGATGTGGTGTTCGGGGAGCCGCCTGCGCTGGAGGAGGCTGAGCGGCAGGTGGTGCTCGAGGCGGGCAAGAGTTACTTTTCGGCGGCGGCGGACGCGGCGGCCGCCAATGGCAATGACCTGCCGGCCATCGCCGGTGCGGTACGCTCGGCAACCGGCAGAAAGGGGGCCGCGCTCTACATGCCGCTGCGTGTCGCCCTGACGGGCCGTGCGCATGGGCCGGAACTCGCGCCGCTGCTCAAGGCCATGCCGCCGGGCAAGGCTCGTGAGCGCCTCGCGCGCTTTGCCTGAGTCGCCCGCACCGTTTCATCAACAGCAAGGTACGCATGATTCGCATACACAATTCGATGACGGGAGAGAAACAGGAGCTGCGTCCCATCACGCCTGGTCAGCTGCGCATGTACGTGTGCGGCATGACGGTCTATGACTACATCCATGTGGGCCATGCGCGGATGCTGACCGCGTTCGATGTGGTCAGCCGGTATCTGCGCTATCGCGGCTACCAGCTCACCTATGTACGCAACATCACGGATATCGACGACAAGATCATCAAGCGGGCCGCGGAGAACCACGAGCCCATCGGGGCAGTGACCGAGCGCTTCATCCAGGCCATGGATGAGGACACGGAACGGCTCGGACTGGCACGGCCCGACTTCGAACCGCGCGCCACGCAGTACCTGCCCGCCATCATCGCGATGATCGGCCAGCTCATCGAGAGAGGTTACGCCTACGTCGCCTCGGACGGCGATGTGTTGTACGCGGTGGCCAAGTTCGAGGGTTACGGAAAGCTCTCCGGCAAGCGTCTCTCGGACCTGCGCGCCGGCGCACGCGTGGAGATCGGCGAGGCCAAGCGCGATCCGCTGGACTTCGTGTTGTGGAAGCACGCCAGGCCCGGCGAGCCGCAATGGGACTCGCCATGGGGCCCCGGACGCCCGGGCTGGCACATCGAGTGCTCGGCCATGTCCACGGAGCTGCTGGGAACGAACTTCGACATCCACGGCGGTGGCATGGACCTGAAGTTCCCACACCACGAGAACGAGATAGCGCAGTCCTGCGGCGCCACCGGCGACAAGTTCGCAAACCTGTGGATGCACAACGGTTTCGTGAACGTCGACGACGAGAAGATGTCGAAGTCGCTCGGCAACTTCTTCACCGTGCGCTCGGTGCTGCCGAAGCTCCGCCACCCGGAAGTACTGCGGTACTTCCTGCTCTCGAGCCATTACCGTGGTCCGATCAACTACTCGCTCGATCAGTTGGAACAGGCAGACGCGGCGCTCGGGCGTCTCTACACGGCGCTGCGCGATCTGCCACACGCGCCTCACAGACCTGGCGCCCACACCGAGCGCTTCCATGAAGTGATGGACGACGACTTCAACACGCCGGAGGCCATCGCGGTCCTGCAGAACCTGACGCGGGAGATCAACTCGGCGCGGGCGGCGGGCGAGGGTGCGAAGGCGGCCGGGCTGGGTGCCGAGCTGCGCGCGTTGGGCGGCGTGCTGGGTCTGATGCAGGTCGATCCCGCCGAGTGGTTCCACCGGTCCCGCTCGGGCGAGGCCGGCGCTCAAGGCACGGGTAGGGAGGGATCCCCCAGTGCGATGGACGATGCCGCAGTGGAAGGGCAGATCGCCGCGCGCAACGCCGCGCGCAAGGCGCGTAACTGGGCTGAGTCCGACCGTATCCGCGCTGAGCTGGCGAAGGCCGGCATCGTGCTCGAGGACAAACCAGGCGGCGCGACCAGCTGGCGGCGCGCGTGAGCGGCATCCCGGCGCGCCCGACCGACTCCTGAGCATGCACATGCAGGCCGTTGCCGGGCCGCCCGCACAAACAACACGCTATGCTGCACGCGAAGCACGGGTCGCACGGTCTCAAGAAAACTTAAGGAAGACGCGCACACCCGCGCCCTGATTCTGCGATCCAGTTTTCACGCCACGAGCCGATATCAGTGGCAACGTACCTCTCCAGTTGCCAGGGATCCGGACGCTGCCATGCTCAACTTCCTGTCGCATCGCAACACCAGAGACGGTGCTGCCGTTTCCGAGATCGAGACCACCGAACTCAATGACCTGCGCGGCCAGATCGCCGCCCTCCACCGCTCGCAGGCGGTGATCGAGTTTGCCGTGGACGGCACCATCCTCACGGCCAATGCCCACTTCCTGGGGGCGGTGGGTTACACACTCGAGCAGGTCAAGGGGCAGCATCACCGCATGTTCGTGGAGCAGGCCGAGCGCGAGAGTACGCAGTATCGGCAGTTCTGGGAGAAGCTCGCGCGTGGCGAGTTCCACTCCGGCCAATTCCGGCGCGTCGGGCGCGACGGGCGCGAGATCTGGCTGCAGGCCTCCTACAACCCCATCCTCGATCCGGCCGGCAAGCCCTTCAAGGTGGTCAAGTACTGCACCGACATCACCGAGCAGAAACGCCACATGGCCGATGTCGAGGGCCAGATCCAGGCCATCAACAAGGCCGAGGCCGTCATCGAGTTCGAGCTCGACGGCACCATCCGCACGGCGAACGGGAATTTTCTCAGGACGGTCGGCTATTCACTCGATGAAGTGCGTGGCCACCACCACCGCATGTTCGTAGAGCCGGCCTTCGCCGCCACAGCGCAGTACCGCGCGTTCTGGGAAAAGCTCGGCCGCGGTGAATTCGACACCGGTCAGTACAAGCGCGTGGCCAAAGGCGGTCGCGAAGTGTGGCTGCAGGCCTCCTATAACCCGATCTTCGACGCCAGCGGCCGCCCGGTGAAGGTCGTGAAGTTCGCCACCGATATCACTGAACAGAAGCGCATGTCCGACCGCCTCGCCGTGCTGGTCGCGCAGATCAAGACCTCCACGTCGGAGGTGCTGACGAACGCGGAAGAGATCTCCCGGGGCAACTCGGATCTCAGCCAGCGCGTCGAAGAGCAGGCGGCGAGTCTCGAACAGACGGCGTCTTCAATGGAAGAGATGACCACGACGGTCAAGCAGAATGCGGACAATGCCAGCCACGCCAATCAGCTGGCCGTGGCAGCGTGCTCGCATGCGGAACGTGGCGGTGTCGTGGTGAACAATGCAGTCAAGGCCATGGGCGTGATCAATGAGTCCAGCCGCAAGATCGGCGATATCATCGGTGTCATCAACGAGATCGCCTTTCAGACCAACCTCCTGGCGCTGAATGCAGCCGTGGAAGCAGCGCGTGCCGGCGAACAGGGACGGGGATTCGCCGTCGTCGCGACCGAGGTGCGCAATCTGGCAGGCCGCTCTGCTACGGCGGCGAAAGAGATCAAGCAGCTCATCGAGAACAGCGTCGCCAACGTAGCCGACGGTGCGCGCCTGGTGGAGCAGTCCGGTACGACACGCGAGGAGATCATCGCCTCGATCAGGAAAGTGGCCGACATCGTCGGCGAGATCTCCGCCGCTTCGGCGGAGCAGAGCTCGGGAATCGATCAGGTGCAGAAAGCAGTGAGCCAGATGGACCAGGCCACGCAGCAGAATGCCGCCCTGGTGGAGCAGGCCGCAGCCGCCAGCCAGTCCATCGTCCATCAGATCCGCAGCCTCAGCGCGACCGTGGACGGCGACGGCCAGGGACACCAGCGCGCGGATCAGGAAGACTCCGAGCACGCGTCCCCGGCTGTCAGTCTGCCCGCCAGACGGCGGGTCGCCCGCTGAAGGTCGGTCGCAGGTCAACCCGCTGGAGACCGGTTACCGGCAGTCCGCTGGAGGCGGGCTGCGGACAACCCGCTGGAGACCGGCTACAGGCAATCCGCTGGCGGCAGGGTGCGGGACCTCAGTTCAGCGCTTTCGTAGCGACCGCGTAACGCGCCGCCGGAGCGGATCGCGACAGTTTCGGCGCCATGGCCAGTCGAGCAGACTCGAAGGCGTTCCAGTCCGCCAGTTCCGGCAGCGCCGGCACGGTAGCGAACTCGCCCTGATCCAGTCCCGCGAGCGCCGCGTCAACCATCTCGCCCGCATCCATCACGATTTCCTTCGGTAGCTGCTCGATATCAACGCCCGCCAGCGCCCAGAGTGGGGTGCGTGTTGCGCCGGGCAATACGGCCTGCACCCGGATACCCTTGTCGGACAGCTCGTGCTGCAGAGACTGACTGAAAGCCAGCACGAATGCCTTCGTCGCGCCATAGACGCCGTTGAGTCGCTCGGGATACACGGCGACGATCGAAGATATGTTCACGACCGTCCCCTTTCCACGCTTCACGAAACCCGGTACCGCAGCGTAAGTGAGTCGCGTCAGTGCGGTGACGTTGATGTCGATCATGGCCTCCATCTTGTCGACGTCTGAGGCGAGCAGGGGACCAGCAGCGGCAACGCCTGCGTTGTTGACCAGCATCGTAATGGTCGGGTCGTCCTGCAGACGCTCCTCGACTTCGCGCAGGCCGGACCGGTCAGCCAGATCGGCCGCCAGGACTTCCACCGAGCGGTGCGTGGTGTCGGCCAGGTGGCGGGCGAGGGCTTCGAGGCGCTCGCGGTTGCGTGCGACCAGGATCAGATCGTAGCCGCGGCGGGCCAATCGATCCGCGTAGAGCGCGCCGATGCCTGTTGATGCGCCCGTGACCACTGCCTTGCCGAGGCTCGGTGTCCTGCCGCGGTTCTTGCTGGAACTCGTGGGGTGGCTGGTGTTCTGGCTCATGGGTCTCTCCTCGTTTTGGTATGGGCATATGCCCATAAATGGGTGTGGAGGGTCGTCAAATGAATGGCGTCTTCGATGGGAATATCAGTCGCTGAGCCGCCCGAGCCGCTCGTCGTGAGCGACGCCGAGCAGGGTCTTGCGCAGCGTCGCAGCCTCGGATCGGCCGAAGACCTGCTCGAATCGATCCTGCGCAAGCTGCCACCGTCGCACGCCCTCGCGGAACTTTGCCTTGCCTGCCGCGGTGAGCACGATCAGTCGCTGGCGGCGATCCGAACCTTCCTGAAGAGCGATGAGGCCCTCCCGCTCCAGAGGCCGCAGGTTGTGGCCGAGAGCCGAGCGGTCCAGCACCATCGCCTCCGCCAGCTCCGCCATCGTCGGAGGGCCTTCAGAGCGGCGCGCGAGTTCCACCAGGATCGCGAACTGTGTCGAGCGCAACCCGGTCGGCTCCAGCGCGGAGTCGTAAAGCTGCGTCATGCGGCGCGAAGCCTTGCGCAGGGCGGTGGCGTTGCAGGGCGTCTCGTTGGTCATGGGAGGGGCGTCTCATTCAGTCGTCATCCTACTATGGGCATATGCCCATATTAAAGCAAGCGTACCTGGGCCGCGGGCACACCGGGCTGCCATGCGTCGCTGTCGTTGGTGGGCTATCATCCGCGTCCCGCAGCCAGCCCGGCGCCACGAACCCGGATGGTGCATCGCGCCGCCTGAGACGGGCTGGCCTGAAGCGGCTCTCGGGGTGTAGCTCAGACTGGTAGAGCGCTACGTTTGGGACGTAGATGTCGCAGGTTCAAATCCTGTCACCCCGACCAATAAAAACAACCAGTTGCGTGTAGTCGGGGACTGCAGCGAGCGAAGGTATTTCATCCGGTCGATAACCCAGGGCGGAATGGCCTTCCGCGTCTGCGCCGGCTAACTTGAGCTCACCGCGGCTGAAGAGGGCATACGCGCGGCCACCAATGGTGCGGGCGGTGGTGGCAGGCGCGCAGCCGTCCCGTGCAGCGGGAAGGAGCCCGTTGCCGAGAAATCCCCGGTCACGTAGCGATTCCCGTCCGATCGACCTTGATGGCCAGCCCGATGTCCGATCCGCTGCCTCCGAAGGAGTGCGCCGATACCCAGGCGGGCGGAGAATGCGCGTGGGCTCGCGCGCCCACGAGAATCGCTCCGAGAAGAAACACAGCGGTCGCTGTGCGTTGCAGGGAAAGATTTGATTCGCGTGTTGTATTCATGGTTCCTTCCTGGCGTGTCGGTGCCGTTTTTGTTGTGCGCGGATCGGTCTGAGTGACCTATCGGTCGCGCGAATGCAGCTTCGATCGACGCGCGGAGACTACGCCGTCGATGTTGGAGTCGCAACGCTGTGCCGCAGCGCGCGTAGCGCGGCGCTGTGTTGCGGATTGCAACAGTCAGCGATATCGGAGACTTGCGCGAACATTCTCCACGCTGGATAGTCCGCAGTGCAGCTCATTGGGGTGAGTTGGAGAGCGCAGAACTGACAGCGCGCATCGCGCTACACGCCGACCTGACACAGAATCAGTGCGCGTGGTTACAAAGCAGTCACATAACCGGAACTGATCCGCAAAGAACCGCAAATTGCTGGGCTCCGGCGCGCGCTCGCGTAGCATGGCGATCCGTTCGCCGGCACTGTCGGCATTGCGAGATCGGGGATTCAAGACGCCATGCAAGAGGAATTGTCGCCGCGCCTGACCGCGCATACACCTCATGTGCGCGGTAGTGCGGATCTGCCCATCCTGCTCAGCTGGCCGACGTGGCAGAGAGCCGTGCTGAGCCTGCTGCGCGTGGAGTTCGCCGAACATCACATCGGCTTCGACGAGGTCGACTGGCTGTCATGGCGCCTCTTCTATGACGCCGGGAAGACACCTGCCGCGGCCATAGACCGGGCACTCGAGCGCGATTTCTGAGACGGCCTGATAACCAATTCGCAGGCGTTGATGGCGAGAACGTCTTAACAGGCACGAATCGTCTCCCCATTCAAACCGCAATGTCACTGACGAGCAATTAGCATCCTCGCATTCGCGGGTTCCATTCCTTCAAGGAGCAAATGATGGGTCTGCAGCTTGGCGACACGGCACCGGACTTCGTGGCCCACACCACGGTGGGGGAGATCAGATTTCACGAGTGGGCGGGCGATGACTGGGTCGTTCTGTTCTCGCACCCCAGGGATTTCACGCCGGTATGCACCACGGAGCTGGGCTATGTCGCCCGGCTGAAGCCGGAATTCGTTCGGCGGGGAGTCAAGGCCATCGGTCTGTCAGTCGATGCACTGGACGCGCACCATCGCTGGGCCGATGACATCCGCGAGACCCAGGGCATCGCGCCGAATTTTCCGATTATCGCCGACCCGGATCGGCGCGTCGCATACACGTACGGGATGATCCATCCCCTGCACGACGAACTGTTCACGGTGCGAACCGTCTTTGTGATCGACCCCAGGAAGAAAGTCAGACTGACGCTGACCTACCCGCAGACCGCAGGACGAAACTTCGACGAAATACTCCGCGTGATCGACTCGCTCCAGTTGACCGACGCACATTCCGTATCGACCCCGGCGAACTGGCATTCGGGCGAGGACGTGATCATCGTTCCATCTGTCAGCGATACGGATGCTCGGGACCGATTCCCGCTGGGGTGGCACGCTGCCAAGCCGTATCTGCGGCTGACTCCGGACCCGCGCAGCAACCGCACGGAGTTTGATCTCGACACATCCGGATGACCGACGCCGCGCACAGGCGGGCCGCTCCCTGGCCGGCAGTCCCTCATGCCGACGCCAGGGGAGTGGAGCCCGCCTGTGCGAAAGGCGTGCTGCGCAAGACGACATCGACAGCTTCCCTCATGGCACTGTCGCCCCAGTCGGCCGCTCGCCGCAACCACTGTGCTGCGGCTGCTCGCTCGCCGCGCTCCAGCAGAACCAGCCCGTAGTTGAATTGTCCGCGGAAATAGCCCGCCTCCGCTGAGCGCCGGTACCACGCGGCTGCCTGCGCCGCAGAGCGGATGCATCCCCAGCCCTCCTCGAGACATCGGCCCGCGAAATTCATGGCGCGCGAGTGGCCGCGGCGCGCGGCACTCAAGTACCAATACAACGCCTGTTCCGGGTCACGATCCACACCCCGCCCGTCGAAGAGCATGTTACCCAGGTTGTACTCGCCCCAGTCGTGACCTCGGGAGGCCGATTGGTAGTAGCTCGCCACCGCACGAGGCAGGCTCACGGGGGTTCCCCACCCTTTCTCGTGGCAACGGCCGACCCTATTCATCGCCTCTGCATTTCCCTGACGGGCGGCGCATTCGAACCAGCGAAGCGCCTCTGTGGCGTTCCGAGCCGTCCCAACACCCTCGAGGAGCATCCGGCCGAGGCGCAACTGATCTGCCGCAACTCCATGTTCGGCAGCGTTGCGTACCCGGACCACTGCCTCCTCGGGATTACCGCATGACGGTTCACGCAGTTCACGCCGGGACATGCCGCGCATCTGATCTGCCCTTGGGGCGGGGCTCTGGAGGCTGCGCATCGACGCTCGAGACCTCGGTGTTCGCTCGGATCGGCATCCACCGCCCCGAAGCGTTGCTGGGGGCGGGTAGATAATGCAAATGATAATTATTCGTATTAGAGAAGTCCACGTGACGTGCGCCAACGGCAATCAGGCGATCGCCGCCACGGCCACGAACATGCAGTTGACTGATCGTTCAAGTCGGGGTATCGTCCACTTGAACGATCACTCAAGTGACAGCACCTCAGATGAGGGGAACCGATTCAATGAGTCCGGCGGATACCCGAACGAGGCTCGTCCTCGCAGCCATGCACCTGTTCTGGGAGAAGGGGTATGGCTCGACCAGCGTCGCCGACGTCCTGCAGAAGGCGGGCGTCAATAGCGGCAGCCTGTACCACTTCTTTCCGGGCAAGCAGGACCTGCTGATCGCGGTCCTGGAGATGTATCACCAGGGCATCCGGCAGATGCTCATCGATCCGGCGTGGCAAGGCGTGGCCGAGCCGATGGAACGCATCTTCGCGTTGCTGGCGCGCTATCGCCGCTCTCTCGTCGAGACCGAGTGTACCTACGGCTGCCCGATCGGCAGTCTCGCTCTCGAGCTGCACGAGCCCGATCCGGCTGTGCGCGAGCGTCTGGCGCGGAATTTCACGGCGTGGGTGGACGCCATCCAGGAATGTCTGGATGCGGCAGGAGACCAACTCCCGGCCGATCTCGACAGGCGGGGCCTCGCGCAGTTCGTACTCACGACGATGGAAGGTGGCGTCATGCAGGCGCGCACCTTTCGCGACATAGCGTACTTCGACTCATCCGTTACCCAGCTGCGCCATTACTTCGATCAGTTGCTCAGGGGCAGCGGCGGTTCAACGAAGCCCAGCCCGGCCCAACACGCCCGTGGCTCAGGCCAGCGCCACTGACCGACAGCGCCACTGAGCCTGCAATCAACGACAACCTGACTACACATCAGCCCAACAACTCATTTCCAGGGAGCATGTCGATGCGCAAGACAATGTGGATACTCGCGGCTCTGCCTCTGACAGCCGCCTCGGCGGCCGATTCACCGTACCAGCCGCTGGCCTTTCTCGCCGGTCACTGCTGGAAGGGCACCTTCCCGGATGGCAAGCAGACCGACGAGCACTGCTTCAGTTGGATCTACGACGGCAAGTTCCTGCGCGACCAGCACACCGTGCACGGCGGCGGGCATCCGGATTACCTCGGGGAGTCCATCTACTTCTGGAACTCGACGAGCAAGCGCGTCGAGTACCTCTACATCGAGAACCAGGGTGGCTACAGCCAGGGTCCCGTGGCGACCGAGGGCCGCACGCTCGTATTTCCGCCCACGCAGTATGTGGAGAACGGGCAGACCCAGACCTATCGCAGCCGCTGGGTGCCAGGTGAGAACGCCTATGACGTCGTGACCGAGTTCCAGTCCAAGGAGGGCTGGGTGCCCGGATTCAAGTTGCACATGGAGCAGCTTCCGGACACGTCCCCCAGAGTGGCCGCGGTCCTGGCATCCGCCCGGGTGATGCGCCGCTTCGAACCCTGAAGCCGAGGATTCCCGCGCCGGGCCGGGCATCCCACCGGCTCGGCCGGGGATCCGGACCGCACCGCCAAGTCCCGGATTCGGCATATATAATCGCCCGTCGGACCCTACGGTCCGCCTGTGCGCCCGTAGCTCAGCTGGATAGAGCACCGGCCTTCTAAGCCGGTGGTCGTGGGTTCGAGTCCCGCCGGGCGCGCATCGATTGGCAGTTCGTATATACTTCCGCGCCCCGCGCCGGGGAGGGTACGGACAGGCTTGCGCGCGCGAGCGTGCAAGCCGGCGGATCGGCAGCTTCGCAGCATTGGCCACAGAGCCGATCTGACGTAAGTAGTTGATTCGATTTGAATTAGTGAGACGATGGTGGACGTAGCTCAGTTGGTAGAGCCCCGGGTTGTGATCCCGGCCGTCGTGGGTTCGAGTCCCATCGTCCACCCCACCTCCCCAGGCGACACGCAGACGGGCCGTTAGCTCAGTTGGTAGAGCAGGAGACTCTTAATCTCTTGGTCGTAGGTTCGAGTCCTACACGGCCCACCAATTTCAATAACTTAGCGTCTTCCAATTTCCACACAGATGCCGGTGCTACCCGGGTGCTACATCGACGTTGATGGGGGTGAGCCCCGGTTCGGTCGTTCGAGACCGTGGAAACTGCGAATTCGTCTCAGACTTGCGGCCGCAAAGCAGGCTGCAATTCGTCTATTGGCAACCTAAACCTGACTGAGCCTGAACGCGACTACGTCGAGCGAATTGCCCGGGACAGGAGCGGAAGCGGCGGGCGAATTGGCCTCTATGCGGCCGTACTTACGCCCATGTTCCTATTCGCTGCGTACGGACTGAGCACACGGGACTTCATCGCAGAGCTGCTGGCCTTTATTGGCGTGTTCCTGTTTGTGCTGTGGCGCGCTTCTCAGGAGATGAGCTACCTCAAGGTAGCGCAATCCACCCTCCGCAAGGTTGCGGCACACGAGCGTCAAAACTCATAAACACTGTTAGAAGCCAGGAGGAGTGCTGTGCCAATGGAAGCCGATGATGGGAAGCGCTCTAGCGTGGGCGTCGTGGTCAGTCTTCTTGACCTTGGCGATGGGAAATGCCGCGTCATCCTTGATGATGTAAGCGCTGCCTCACCTCAGCGCGAAACCTCGTGGCACTTTGACCGCTTCTTTACGCACAAACCCTTGGATTCGCGCCAGCTAGAGAACATGACTTTGCCAGACGGCGAGTACCAGTCGCTAGGGGAGGCAGTGCTCATGCGGCTAATGGCGCTTGCTGGAAAAATCAAGTGACAGAGCTCATCACTCCGCTGGCTTCTAACAATCGTTGGTGGTCCGTGAACGGTCGGTGTGTCCGCGCCGCGGGCGCTGAAGAGATTGTGCGCCCACGGCGCTTGACCGGGCGTTTCTGTGCTTGCTCGCGACGGCAGTTCTCGCCGGTGGCGGTGGATACCTGGTCGGCTTCAGGCAGGGGTGGCGCCTGTCGCTGCTCGTGGAACGACCGGTTAGAGGCGCAACCGCGGTCGCGGCAATGAGGTCCTTCGCCAGCGGAAAGTCCTGTTTCAG
>DATKLO010000248.1:0-7617 GCA_035542375.1 Steroidobacteraceae bacterium
CTTTTCGATGGACTCCGCGCGGGAGACGTCCACTACCGCGCAGTGGTACCGTTCAGGTGAGCCTTCCAGGCTCCGGCCGGCCGCTGCAAGCCCGGCAATGTCGACATCGAACGCGTGCACAACCGCCCCGGCACCATGAAATGCAGCGGCGATTCCCCGTCCTATGCCATGAGCTGCGCCGGTGACGATGACAACCTGTCCGTCGAATCGATACATCGCGGCCATTCACTCTGTTGGCGAGCCGACGCTCAGGAAATGAGGGCACGGAAGCTGGAGAAATAGCCCATTATCCACAGCGCCAGCAGGAAAAATACCGCCGACCACAGCAGTACGCTGTTGTACCACCTGGTGCCCAGGCCCTGAGACAGGATCTGCGCGTTGTCCCACAGAGTCAGCGATGAAAGCTGATCAGCGCGTGCTCCGTTCGCCTGAGCACTCAACAGAGTTCCGAGGACGCAAAGGGCCAGTGCGCCGAGCCAGACCATTCCCGCCTGGTTCGCGAACGGGTAGAACCAGGGCGGCATCGGATGACTCCACCCGACGAACTTGATCGTGACGGCGACAAGGAATCCGCCGACGATACCCCACATCGCGCCCGAGGCGTTCGTGCGCCTCCAGAACAGGCCCAGTAGAAATACGGCGGCAAAGGGCGGTGCGAAGAATGCGTTCAGGGTCTGCACATACTGAAAGATGCCGGTACTGTGGCTGCTGACCCAGATGGCGGTGAGGATTCCGGCAATCACGGTGGCGCTTGAGGCGATGACCCCTGCCGTGACCTTCTCCTTGTCCGTCGCATGATTGCGGAATAGCGGGACCCACAGGTCGAATGTAACCACCGTCGCAGTCGAATTGACCACCGATGTCACGGTGGATTGCACTGCGCTGAACAGGGCGGCAAGCAGCAGACCGCGGGCACCAGCTGGCAGAAGCTCCTTCACCAGAGTGACGAATCCCGCATCGGCGGCGTGCTGCGCATCGCCCCAGTCCCCCAGCATGAACTCAGGATGCAGAGCGAAGAGGATGAGGCCCGGCAGCACCGTCACGATCGGCAGCACGAGCTTGAGGAATCCCGCGAAGACGATGCCCATGCGGGCGTGCCAGATGTTCCTCGCCCCGAACACCCGCTGCACGATGAATTGATTGAGTACGTTGTACCAGATTCCGACCGAGAGAATGAGCAGGGCGAGACCGGTCCATGGCGTCATGGGATGATCCGGCCCCTGAATGACGCTCATTCGGTCGTAGGTCGGCGCCGAGGTGAGATGAGGCACGCTGCGCATCAGCGCGTCGTGCCAAGGACCCGTCAACCCACGATTGCGCGCCAGCACTTCCTGGAATCCATCCAGCAGATTGCCATTCCCCGCGACGGCGAGGAGACCGAACATCGACAGCGTGGCGACACCACCCAGCTTGATTACCGCCGTGAATACCCCGGTCCATGCGACCGAAGACAAGCCTCCGTAGATGGCCCAGACGCCGGCGAACAGACCGGTGAGCACGATGCAGGTGAGCAGGGGCCAGCCAAGAAAGCCGCTGAGCGCCAGCCCACCGGCATAGAGCACCGCGGCCATGAAGATCACGATGTTGGCGATGATCGTGATGACGGCAAAGATGCGCCGCACGGCCGGACTGAAGCGTCTCTCCAGATATTCCGGAATGGTGACGATGCGGGAGGAGAGCAGGAAGGGTATGAATGCGAAGATCAGGAAGGTGAACGTGAACGCGTTGAGCCAGTCCCACAGTGCGGTCGATATGCCGAGAATGTAGCTGGCGCCGACCATTCCGATGAAGTGCTCGGTACTGATGTTGGCAGCGATGAAACTGCCGCCCACCACGTACCATGGCAGGTTGCGCCCGGCGAGGAAGTAGTTTTCAGACGAAGTTCGCTCGCCGCGCCCGGAGACATAGCCGACCACGGCCAGGCTGAGCAGGAAACCTGCGAAAACCCAGTAGTCGATCGCCTGCAGGGGCAGAATGCTGGTGGAGGTTGGCAAGGCTGTTCTTCCTCTTCGCCCTCGTGGAGGCTGTGGTGCAACGGGATCGCTAGACGAGCAGGTTGTCGATCGTGCGGGAAACGGCTTCGAGGACCCTCTCGGCGGCACCGGCCTTGTAGATGGCCACCTGCGCCTGATAGGTGTTTTGCTCGTAAGCTTCACGCGGCGGCAGGTAGCTCAGATATCCGTTGGCGATATTGAGGACGGCGATGTGTCGTTCGGGGAAGCGCGCGCGCAGATCGATCTGGAAGGGACTGTGAGCCTCCGCCGGCAGTGCCACCAGGAAGGCTTCACCCAGGCGCCACACCACATAGGGAAAATCGGCGGCACCTGATTCGTCAACCACCGTCCGCAGGCCGAGCTTGCGGCGCAGGCGCTCGCGCATATATTCCTCCGTGGTGGCGGCAATGGCGCGGTGCAGTTCATCGCGCGTTGGCATCTCCACGAGTTCCAGGCGCACGGTCGAGCGCACGGCAGTGATCGTCTTGTCAGAGAGCGCGGGTCGCTCGGCCCACGTGGCAAGCTTGGCGCCCGATTCCTCGATGCCGATGTAGGCAAGGGAGGTACCCGCAGGGTACATCGCAGCGAGAGTCGCGAGTGCCGCATGACCCAGCTCGGCACCGTTCAGATCGGCGGCTGCGATGTCAGGTCCAAAACTTCTGCGTGGGGTGAGGTCGCCGGAGGCACCATGAAGGAACAGGCACGGCGCACCGCCTGTCTCGCGTTCCACCGTCTCACGCATTGCGCCGACGTAGTCAGGGGAAATAAGGCGATTACCACCACCGACGGAGGTGGGGTGGCAGGCATAGTTGACGAGAGTTGCAACCACGGCGCCGGACACATCGGTAACTCGTCCGACGAGCAATGTGTCATCGGCCTTCCTGGCGGGATTCAAGCCCACGACGATCGAGCCGTCGAACGGAGACGGCAGGTCTCGATTGAACGCCAGGCGACAGGATCCCGTTCCCCAGCTCAGAGTGACGGGTCTGGCCGCAGCCCGCGCAGCGCCAACGATGCGAATACAAGCATCTGTGACGTGAGCACGGTATGCGCCGATCAGATGACCACCCGGGCGGTCCGCCAGACCGGTCCAGGTTGAAGGAGCGGCATGGCTGTGGGATACGTGCAGGATCAGCTGGCTTTCGCTCAGCCCCGTGCTCTGCATCACGGCGCTGCGCAGTTCGGCTTCGTCCGAGACCGAGCGCCACCAGCTCAGATCCAGGGCAAGCAGTGCCACCGGGTGGGCACCGCCGACATCGGACAAATACAGGCAGGTCGCCAATAGTGGCTTGTGAACACCTTCCGCCACGTCGTGCTTTGCGCTGCCCCACAGCCGGCCATAGATTCCCGCCGGTGGCGTGATCGCCTCACGGGCCGCGCCGGCAACGCCGGCGAATTCACTTTGCCGCAGGCTTCTCGGGGTGGGCCCGGGTTGTTGCCGCTGGAGCATCGTTGCTTCCTGTCAGTACTTGGGACTGTGCATGCCGGGCGACGATCACGCCTGCGTCACGCGCCGCTCGGCTTGACAGCGATGTTGTTAATGGTACTAATAGGCTAACCATAGCTTGTAACGTTACAAACCGCAACTTCATGCGAGGCAACATATCGGCAGCCGGGAAAGTGGGCCCGGGAAAGCGAGCGCCGCGCCACGGCGAGGGAGCTGCGCGGTGAGCGGGTCCACGCTGACTGACTCGCTCGACGGAGACCCGGTAGGCGAGTGGTATTCGCCCGCCATCCCCGCTGCGCAGTTGCGCAACCTGATGAAGCGTTGCGATCGGCATGCGGCGCTGAATTTCGGCTGCTGGCTGCTTCTGTGCCTGGCCAGCGGCGCCGGTGTCGTGGCAGCCATCGGAACGTACTGGATCGTTCCGGCCGTGTGCGTGTATGGCATCCTTCTGAGCTTTTCGTACGCAGCCTCGCATGAGTGTTCGCACGGGACGGCGTTCCGGACCCGCTGGCTCAACGAAGTGGTGTTCTGGCTGACCTCGGTGATCTTCATGGAGGAAGCCGTATACCGGCGCTACGCGCATGCCGAGCATCATACGCACACGTGGTTCAACACGGAGGATCCCCAGAAGCCCTATGGTATTCCGCTCAGTGCCTGGCAATACCTGAAAGAGACTCTTCTTCTCACTTTCTACCAGCAGGCGTTTCATCGGCTCCTGCGCCACGCGCTGGGGCGTTTCACCGCGCACGAGCGGCAATTTCTGCCTGAGCCTGAACGCAAGCGCGTACGCCTGGACTCCATCCTGATGCTGGCCTGCTACTGCGGGCTTCTCGCGTGGGGCGTGGTTGCCAGGAGTCCGTGGCCGTTCGTTCTGTACTTCATTCCGCGATACATCGGCGGTTGCTTCGTGAACCTCTATATCAATACCCAGCACATGGGAATGGCCGAGGATCTGAAGGACCACAGGCTGACGACCCGCTCGTTTCGCGCCACGCGGTGGGAGAGGCTGCTGTACTGGAACATGAACTACCACATCGAGCATCACCTGTTTCCTGGCGTCCCTTTTCATGCCCTGCCGCGGTTGAATGCCGCTATCGCCGGCGAGCTGCCGCCGGCTGGCCGCAGTGTCTGGAGCATCAATGCCGGGATCGTACGCACCATCTTGCGGCCGAGAGGTGGCTCTTCCTCCGCAACGACAGCTGCATCATGAGTGCCTGGAATGTTGTGGCAGAGGCCGCGGACCTTGCCGAAGGCGAGATGCTCGCCATCAGTCTCGGCGAGCGACGGCTCATCCTGTATCGAACCGCAACAGGTGTCTTTGCCACGGACCGGCGCTGCACTCATCAGGGAGCGGATTTGATGCGCGGCTACCTCGACGGGGTAGTCATCGAGTGTCCCGTCCACCAGGGTAGGTTCGATATCAGGAGCGGCGCAGCGCTGAATGCACCCGTCTGTGTGCCGCTGTGCACCTACGAGACCCGGCTCAGCGAGGGAAAGATCGAGATCAAAACCGCCTGACGGGAGCACTGTGCTGAACTTTTCGGATACTCCACGGGCGCTGCTGACGATGGCTGCGTACTCGCTCATCGGCAACACCGTGCTGGCGGTGCAGCCAATGATCGTGGGAGGAATGGTCGACCTGCTGCACCTGTCCCCCCGACAGGCAGGCTTCGTCGCCGCCGGAGAGCTGGCCGGATTTTCGCTGACCGGCGTCGTCCTGTTGACATTGGTTCATCGCGTGAGTCGCCACGCGCTGGCTTCTACGGGTGTGGCATTGTTGTGCTGCGTCGATGTCACCTCGTGCTTCGCCACTACCTTCCCACAGATGCTGCCGCTGCGATTTCTGGCGGGCGTGGGCTCTGCGGCGGCTTACGCCATCTTTCCGGTTCTCGCTGCCTCGAGCGCGCGGCCCGAGAGGGTATTCGGGATTGTCAACGCAGCATCTCTCGCGTACGCGGGCCTCTTCGTGTGGGTCGCCCCCAGGCTCCTGCAGGCATGGCAACTGCCTGGCATCTTTCTGACCATGGCGGCACTCGCGCTGCTCGCCTCCCCGACCATCTTATGGACTCCTGCTCGCCATGGCGCGCCTCCCATGGCCCGCAACCGTCCGGCGAGCGGGCCCTTGAGCAATCCGAACGTTCTCATTCTTCTCTTGGTGACCGCGTGCCTGTACATCGGGCATGGGGCTATCTGGGCCTACCAGGAGAGAATCGGTGTCGCCGCCGGTCTGGCCAGGTCACAGGTTGGCACGCTGCTCGGCTCCTCCATGCTGATCTGGGGAGTGGCGGGATCGATGCTGGCGACGTGGCTGGGTCTGTCGATCGGCCGAGTCTGGCCGCAGATCATTTCGTTCGGCGTTTCGGTTCTTGCGGCGGCACTGCTCGTGTCTGGCACCGGTACCACATCCTACGGCGTCGCCTGCGCCCTGGTTGCGCTATCGTGGTTCTACGGACTTCCGTATCTGACTGGATTGCTTGCGTTTCTCGATCCGACCGGTCGGGCCAATATCGCCTGCGTACTGGTGTCTACGGGCGGGGCGGCACTCGGCCCGGCACTCGCCGCGATGTTGGTGGGGCAGAGCGGGGCCTACAGGTCGATCGGTTTCATGTCAGGCGCGTGCTACGCGCTCTGTCTTGCTCTGGTTCTCGTCAGCGTCGCGCGTCTGAAGCGAGGCGAGGGCGTGCCCCTGAATGCCGATCAGCGCATGCCGGCAATGACGGAGGATGCCCTGGCAGTGACCCTGTCCAGCGAGTCCGGCTCGTACAGAGCTATGCGGGACTGATAGACATCCCGATCAAACGCTGCCGGCTGGGGCAGGTAGGTAGTAGTGCCGTCCGAGAGATTCATCACGGCCACTGCGGTATCGGGGAATTTCTCCCGCAGCTCCATCTGGAATCGGCTGTAGGGCTCCGCGGGAGTGGAAACGACAAACGCATCTCCGATACGCCAGACGGTGAAGGAGAGATCGTTCTCTTCACAATCGCCCACGAGGTCGCGCCGCCCCAGCGAGCGTTCGAGCCGCTCGATCTCGTACCTTTCCGTGGCTGCCGCGAGTCGCGCCTGCAGCTCGCTTCTGGTCGGCATGGGTCTGACACGCAGGCGGGCCGCGCCGAGGCGAGCCGCAAGGGTGCCGTTGACCTGGGACTTTCGGTGGAGGCGCCACCGTCCGAGCGCCGTGCCGGACTCTTCGATCCCCTCGTAAACGAGTTGTTGCCCTGCTGGGAACATCGAAGAGAGGGTCGCAAGGGCAGCGTAGCCCAGCTCACGGCCGTTCTGCTCGGCGGCGTCGACGTTGGGTTCATAGCTGCGGCGTGGAGTGAGGTCGCCGGAGGCGCCGTGCAGGAAAAGGCAGGGCGCGCCATCCGTATCGCGCTCCACGATTTCACGCATTGCACCGACGTAGTCGGGGGAGAGCAGACGGTTACCACCGCCCAGGGACACCGGATGGCAGGCGTAGTTCACGATTGTCGCGCTGATTGTTCCGGCCTCGTCCGTCACGCGTCCCACCAGCAAGGTGTCATCCGCTCGCTGTGTCAGATTGAGGCCGCAGATATCCCGCCCCGATTCGGGATCGACCGCATCCCGGTTCACGGCAAGAGCACACCGGCCGTAGGCCCAGGTGAGCGTCGCGCTTTTCATGGCAGCACGCGCATCCCGGATCAGCTCGCAGCACGTCTCGGGCATGGTCTGCAGGTAAGGCGTGATGAGCTCTCCGCCCGGCTGGGCCAGGTGGCGCGCATCGAGGAATGGAGTGCTGTGAGAATGCGACGGGTGAAATATCACCTGCTCGTGCCTGAGACCGAACTCCCGCTCTACTTGCGAACGGATCCTGGAGCCAGCCAGAGACCAGAAAACCAGCGCATCCAGTGCGATCAGGAACTGCTCCGGGCCGCCGCCGGTCTCTCCGAGCGCAAGACATGTGGCAAGCAGCGGGCGATGCACTCCTTCCGCCACTTCGTGCGTGGCGCTTCCCCATGTGCGCGAGTGAATTCCCACCGGAGGCGTGATCGTGCGGCGCGAAATGCCGATCCGACCCCGGAACTCCGGATGCTGCAGACGAGTGGGCGGCTGTGGCGACACGGCAATCCCCGCGCCGCGGATCCCCGGGCAGGGGATCCGCGGCTGTGTGCTAGAACGTCTTCTTCAGCAGAATACCAAACGTCCGTGGCGGCGAGG
>DATKLO010000249.1:0-20967 GCA_035542375.1 Steroidobacteraceae bacterium
GTGGCCGGCGTTTTTGCCGAGCGAGCAACGCGGCGCGAAGCTGCCGCCAGCCCTTCAATCCGAGGGCTCTCGGATATCGTTGTGCGACGCCCGGCTCTGCGCCTCCGCTTCCATTTGCGCGTCAATCTCAGCTTCGCGGGCCGCCGCAATAGCCTCCGCCTCACGCGTCGTGAGCTTCCCTTCCTCCGCAGCCTTCAGCAGACGGATCTTATAAGCGAAATAAGAGTCCATCCGCGAATCGTTGCCGTAGATCGCGCGATGCTGCGTACGTAGCATCTGCTGCGCGTCGATCGCGCTGACCTCCCCGCGTTCTTGCTTGGCCATGACCTCCGCCCGATAGGCCGCCCACCGCTCCTCTGGCGCTGGCTGCGTCGGCACCTGGGCGCAGGCTGCCAACCCGACTAATCCCAGCGTCACGATCCCTGACTTTCGCATGACACCCTCCATCACTCGCTCGGCGCCCTGGGGCCGGATGCCCTAACAGCTGCGATACAGCAATATAGCGGATCTGCAAGCTGGTGCAGGGTGACCGGATCGGCGCGCGTTGTCGTTCCTAAAGAGGTCCGCGCGGCTGGTAATAGCAGGAATGCCGACCGAGTTTGTGATGCGAGACCGCGGCGAGAAATCGTTCTCAGCCAGGGCCTGACGCATGGCTCCGCGTTCGACCCAGTGGAGATCCTGCCGGGACTTGCGGTGGGCGAGCGTGTAATCAACAATCCGCAGGACGCGCCCGCCGAAGGCCAAAGCGTGAGTATCGCGACACCCGAGCGCCCGGATATCGGCGGCGCCACGCAATCTGGCTGCGGTGGCAGCCCAGGGTGAGTCGATGCAGTCAAGGGGGGAAGAAATGCAGATGCACACACCACTTCTATCGGCAGCTGCCGGCTGCGTGCTGCTGGCCAGTTGCGCCGTCGGGCCGGACTATCAGCGCCCGCGCGAACCGCTGCCCCAGGCATTCAAGGAAACCGGGCCGTGGAAAGAAGCCGTACCCGCTGATCTGCTGGCCCGGGGCGACTGGTGGGCCGTCTTCGACGATCCGGTGCTCAACCAGATCGAGGCCGACGCTCACCGTGCCAGCCCGCGGCTGCACGCGGCGATGGCGCGGGTGGACCAGGCGCGCGCAATCGCGGGGATTGCACAGTCTTACCTCTATCCGACCATCACTGTCGAGGCGACCGCGGGGCGCTTTGGCGTGTCGGGCAATCGACCCGACCAGCCGAGCAAGCTCCCGACCAACCGGGATTACGAGACCAACGCCTTCCGCGTCCCGCTCTACGCCAGCTATGAAATCGACGTATGGGGCAAGCTCCGGCGCCTGAACGAATCGGCGCTCGCTCAGGTGGAGGCGACACTCGCCGGCTACCAGACGGTGCTGCTTACCCTGGAAGCGGATATTGCACAGACGTATTTTGCGTTGCGCGTCACGGATGAGGATCTGCGCATCCTGGCGGCGAACTTCGACCTGCAGCGGCGCGCTCGGGATCTAGTTGCGGCCCGCCGGCAGGGCGGGCTGGCCAGCGAGTTGGACCTGGCGCGCGTCGAAACGGAGCTTGCGTCTACCGAAGCGCAGACTCAGGCGTCAGTGCGCCGACGGATGGAGCTGGAGGCCAGCCTGGCGGTGTTGGTGGGCAAACTGCCCGAAAGCTTCTCGGTCGCAGCGCAACCGCTTTCTCTCAAGGCCCCGGCTGTACCTGCCGGCCTGCCGTCCGAGCTGCTCGAGCGGCGTCCGGACGTCGCACAGGCGGAGCGTTTGCTCGCGGCTCGCAACGCGGAGATCGGACTTGCACAGGCGGCCTGGTTCCCCTCCATCCGTCTGACCGGCGCGGTCGGCTTTGAGAGCAACGAACTGAACAGTCTGTTGGATAAGGAGAGCACCATTTTGGGCATCACCGCATCGCTGGCCCAGCCGATCTTCGATGGCGGGCGCATTAGTGGCAACATCGAGCGCGCGAAGGCGGCGTATTTGGAGAACCTGTCCAACTATCGCCAGCAGATCCTGGTCGCCTTCCAGGAAGTGGACAGCACGCTGGGCGGATTGCGCGTGTTGAGCGATCAGGCCGATGCCCAGTCGCGTGCGATGGTGAACGCGGAGAAGGCATCGGTGCTCGCCACCGTCCGCTACAGGGCCGGCCTGGTGATCGTGCTGGAGGTCATCGACGCACAGCGCACGTCGCTGCAGGCGCAGCGGCAGAACCTTCAGATCCTAAACCAGCAACTCACCACCAGCGTGGCGTTGGCGAAGGCGCTGGGTGGAGGTTGGGCAGAACCGCGGGCGCCGGCTTCCAGTCAACAGACGGCATCACTGCGACCGCAGTCCTGAGCGGCTCGGCGCACGCCGAGGCCGCGGTCAGCCCGCGGCCTGCTCCGCCCAGTCGAGTTCGAACTGGCGCGGCTGATAGCCGCGCCGCTTCATCAGGCTGAACACCATCGGGACGAACAGCAGCGTGGCGAGTGTGGCCAGCAGCAGTCCGCCGATGACCGCTCGTCCGAGCGGACCATTCTGCTCGCCGCCTTCGCCCAGGCCGCTTGCCATAGGCAGCATGCCCACGATCATCGCCAGGGCTGTCATCAGCACCGGCCGCAGCCGCGTCGATCCTGCTTCCAACGCGGCCTCCACCGGACTCTTGCCCGAGCGCAGCTGCTCATTGGCGAAAGACACCATGAGAATACTGTTGGCCGTGGCCACGCCTACCGTCATGATCGCGCCCATCAACGACGGTACGCTGAAGGTAGTCCCGGTGAGGAACAGCGCCCAGACGATACCGCAGAACGCCGCCGGCAGGGCGGTGATGATGATGAAAGGATCGCCCCACGACTGGAAGTTGATCACCATCATGAAGTAGACAAGCAGCGTCGCGGCGAGCAGCCCGAGCAGCATCCGGGTGAACGCCTCGTTCATGCTCTCCGCCTGGCCGGCGATCTCGAACTTCGAGCCCTTGGGCAGCTTGTCCTGGAACTGCGCCACCACTCGCCGCACGTCGGCGCCGACGGCGCCTAGGTCGCGGCCCTGTACGTTGGCATAGACGTCGAAGGCTTGGCGAACGTTCACACGGTTGATGATCGCGGGCACCTCGATGCGTTCCACTGTCGCCACGTTGCCCAGCGTATTACTCAGGCCGGGTTTGCCGGGAACGGGGATGTTCAATACCGCATCCATCGTGTCCAGCAGATGATGCGGCTGGACCACGACCGCCTGGTAGTTACGGCCCGACTTCGGGTCGTTCCAGTAGTTGGGGGTGACGACCACGCTCGAGCTGGATGAGATCAGATAGTCCTCGGCGACGTCGCGTTGGGTAATGCCCAGTTCGGTAGCGCGGGTGCGGTCCACATTCACGCGTAACGCCGGCTGGTTGATGATCTGATGCACATGCACGTCCACCGCCCCCGGGATCTGCCGCACCTTCGCGGCGATGGCCTGGGCGATCTTGTAGTTCTGCGCCGCTTCGCCGATGACCTTGATGTCGATCGGGGCCGGCAGACCGAAGTTCAGGATCTGGTTCATCATGTCCCCGGGCTGGAAATAGAACGTGCAGTCCGGGAACTTTGCCGGCAGCACTTGGCGCAGGCGCTTCAAGTACTCCTGTGTGCGCATCTTGTGTTCCGGCTTGAGCGAGGCGAGGATCTCGCCGTCGGCCGAGGAGATGGTGACCGTGTCGCTGTAGGCCAGGTTTGTTGAGGGGGGGATCCCGATGTCGTCGATGATCACGTCCAGGTCTTCCCTGGCGATCACCCGGCGCATCTCCTCCTCCACCTGGGAGAAGATCACGCCGGTGTCCTCGATGCGTGTGCCAGGCGGGGCGTTCACGTGCAGGCGAATCTGACCGGCGTCCACCAGCGGGAAGAAATCCTGTCCCACGAGCGGCAACACCGCCGCGGTGCCCACCATCAGTCCGCCGAACAGGGCGAACAGCATCGACCGCTGCTGTAGGACCCAAGCCAGGGCGCCGAGATACGCTTCCCTCAATCGCTCGAATGAGCGTTCCACCCTCAGGTGCAGGCCGGCCATGGCGGTGCCCAAGGGTGCGAACACTTGCCGTACCAAACCCATCGCGCCTGCTCCGCCGTGCGCCGCACCGACGGTCTTGTCGTGCAACAGGTAGCGCGCCATCACGGGCACCAGGGTGCGCGACAGGAAATAGGACGCGATGACAGCGAATACCACCGCCAGTGCCATCGGGGGGAACAAGTAGCGGGCAGCGCCGGTGAGCGCAGTGACCGGCAGGAACACGATGCAGATGCACAGCATCGAGACGAAGGCCGGCACAACGATCTGCTGCGAACCGTCGAGGATCGCATCCTTTAGCGACTTGCCCGTTGCCAGATGGCGATGGATGTTCTCGATGGTCACCGTGGCGTCATCCACCAAAATGCCCACCACCAGCGCGAGCCCGCCCAGCGTCATGAGGTTGAGCGAATGGCCCAGCGAGGAGAGCATGATCACCGAGAACAGCACCGCGAGCGGGATCGAGGTCACCACCACGACCGTGCTGCGCCAGCTGCCCAGGAACAGCAGGATCAGCAGGCCGGTCAGGCCGCCCGCGATCAAGCCCTCGGCCGCTACCGCCTTGATGGCGTTGAGCACGAACACCGACTGGTCGAACAACACGGACAACCGCAGGCCCTCCGGCAGGACGATGGTGGAGAGCTCCTCACGCGCCATGCGCACCACATCCAACGTCGACGTGCCACCAGTCCGCAGCAGCGTCAGCAATGCGGACTTCTGGCCGTCGTAGCGCACGAGGCTGGTCTGCTCGTTGTAGCCGTCGCGCACGTCGGCCACATCGCGGATGTAGACCATCCGGCCGTTGACGATCCGCACCGGCATGTCGCCGATCTGATCGATTTTCGAGGGGCTGTTGTTGATCGCTAGGATGAACTCCTGCCTGCCGATCTGGGTCGAGCCGGTCGGCAGGTTGACGTTCTGCCGATTTAACGCGTCGTTCACGTCCTTGGCGGTCAAGCCCTTCGCCTGCAACCGCAGCGGCTCCAGATCGACCATGATCAGGCGCGGCCTGCCGCCATACGGGAGCGGCACGGCTGCACCTTGCACCGACGCCAGGCGGTCGCGGATGGTGTAGGTGGCGAAGTCGTACAACTCCTGCTCGGTCAGCGTCTCCCCGCCGACCGACACTTGCAGAATCGGCACGCTGGATGCGTCGTAGACATTGATCTGCGGGGGAGTCTGCCCCGGCAGCATGCGCCGGATGATCGTCTGGGAAGCGGCGGTTACCTCACCCACAGCCTGCTCTACGCGTACCCCACGGTGGAAATAGATGCGCGTAATGCTCTTGCCGTAGACCGAATTCGATTCTATCCGACGCCAGTTGCTGACGTTGCTGGAAAGCGTCTGTTCACTGAACAGCGTGATCTGCTTCGCGAACTCCTCGGCTGGAATGCCCACCTATTGCCAGATCACCGTGACGATCGGTTCCGAGATGCGCGGGAACACGTCCTTGGGCGCTCGAACCACCGACAGCGAACCCAGCAGGACGATGATCAGTGCGAGCACAATGAAAGTATATGGGCGCCGGAGCGCGAGGCGAACAAGCCACATAGGGATCGAGAGCCAGGAATGCGTTCTGGTACTGGACAACGTGGCACTTTTATTACAGGACGTCCATAGAGGCATTATGCCGTGCGGAGCATTTGGTTGTCGCGGCGCACAACGAGCAAGCGGGATCGGTCTACTTCTAGTGAGCGCGTATGGACAATCCACGAGCAGTCGATGAGTCTGACGCCGGACGGTTGACGCGGAGGCTTGCGAATCTGCTTGCCCTACGGCGTGGCCCGGGGATTGCGGCGGGTGCGCTGGCGGTGGTAGTGGCCGCGCTGTTGTTCAAGCCGTGGCCTCACGGGTCTAGCGCAGACGCGGCGAACGAAGAGCAGGGCGAGAGCAAGGGCCTGCCAGACCGTCACGTTCTTCTACGCTCAACGCGGCAAGCCGAAGTCTGAGCTGGTTCTGCCTGCAAGCATCCAAGCCCTGCGTGAAACCACGATCTACGCGCGCACGAACGGCTACCTGAAGCGCTGGTTGGTAGACATCGGTGACAGGGTGACCGCGGGGCAACTGCTCGCGGAGATCGAGACCCCGGAGCTGGACCAGGAGCTGCAGGAAGCGCAAGCGAGATCGGGCCAGATTCGCGTCAACATGGAGGTGGCGCGAGTGACGGCCGACCGTTACCGGTCAGTGCAATCCCAGGAGGCAGTCTCCCCCCAGGAGGTCGACGAGAAGGTCGGCGCGTACGAAGCGCGGCCAGCCGATCTGGCGGCGGTCCAGGCGCAGATCAAGCGGCTGCAGGAACTGCGCGCCTTCCAGCGGGTAGTGGCGCCGTTCTCGGGGACCATTACTGCGCGCAACTAGGAGGTCGGGTCCCTGATCGCCGCAGGCAGCGCGTCCTCGGCTGGCTGGCTCTTCAAGCTGCAGCACACCGACACGATGCGTATATGCGTGAACGTGCCGCAGAACTACTTGCCCCTGGTGAAGATCGGGATGGACGGCGAGCTGGTCGTGCGCGAAGCGGGCGAACAGCCGTTCCCATGCAAAGTGACACGTAATGCAGGGGCCCTCGATCCAGCGACGCGCACGATCCTGATGGAGCTGCAGGTTCCCAACAAGGACGGCCGGCTGCTCCCCGGTTTGTACGGCCAGCTCAAGTTCCAGCTCGTGAACCCGGAACCCAACATCATCATCCCCGGCACCGCACTCATGGTTGGAGGCGAAGGCATCCGTGTTGCGGTGCTGGATCCGCAGGATACGGTGCACATCAAGAAGATCCATCTGGGGCGCGACTACGGCAAAGAAGTCGAGGTCCTGTCCGGATTGGCCGAGAAGGAGCGGGTGATCAACAACCCGCGCGATACCTTCGAGGACGGGTTGAAGGTGGCTCCCGTGCTGCTCGAGAAGAAGGCCGAGAAGAAAGACGCGGGGCACGCGCCGGACAAGCCCGCCGAGAAAGGTAAAGCCCAGGACGCCGCCACAGCACCCGAGAAGAAGCACTAGACCAGGGCTTTTCTAAGCACATCTCGGCGCCGTACGGGCGCGCGAAGCGTTTTGCTAGAATCGCGGCTGCCTTTTTGCGCCGCAGCGATGGCCCTTCTCGAGGTCCGCAACGTTACCCGCCGCTTCGGCGACTTCGTCGCCGTGGATGACGTCAGCCTGAGCATCGAGGCAGGGGAGTTCTTCTGCCTGCTCGGCCCGTCGGGCTGCGGCAAGACGACGCTGTTGCGCATGATCGCCGGGTTCGACGCGCCCGACGGGGGCAGCATCTGGATCGACGGTCGGGACATGACTGGCGTGCCGCCCGAGCAGCGTGACGTGCACACCGTGTTCCAGAGCTATGCGCTGTTTCCGCACATGACCGTGGAGCAGAACATCGGGTTTCCGCTGCGCATGGAGAAAGTGCCCCCGGCGGACATCTCCAAGCGGGTGGAAGAAGCCCTAGACGACGTGTCCCTGTCCGGGATGGCGAAGCGCTATCCCAGCGAACTGTCGGGCGGCCAGCGCCAGCGGGTGGCTGTGGCGCGCGCACTGGTCGACCGCCCCAAGATCTTGCTCCTTGACGAGCCTCTCGCCGCGCTGGATGCCAAGCTCAAGGAGAAGATGCAGCTCGAGCTAATTACACTGCAGAGGGAGGTGGGCATCGCTTTCGTCTACGTGACCCACGATCAGCAGGAGGCACTGGCGCTGGCGCACCGCATTGCGGTGATGAACAAGGCGCGCGTCGAGCAGCTCGACGAGCCCAGCAGGCTTTACAGCTTTCCCAGAAACCGCTTCGTCGCCGACTTCATCGGCACCTGTAACATTCTGGACGCGCAGGTGCTGGAATACGACGCCGGCCGGATGCGGTTGCGATTGGAAGGCCTGGGCGAGGTCACCGCGCTCGGCCTCGAGGGGCCAAAACCGGGCGACCGCGGGATACTCGCGCTTCGACCGGAGCAGGTGGCCATCGGGCGACAGCTTGCACTACATCCGGAAGAGAATCACTTCGCAGGGCGGGTATTCGACTTCCTTTACCTGGGTGACGTCACCGTCTACGTGGTGGAGTTGGGCAACGGCAGCCGCATCGAGGCCATGCTGCCAAACTCCGCGCCGGGGAAAGTGAAATTCTTCGAAGCCGGCGACGCCGTCGAAGTGAGTTGGCGCTATGACGCCGGCCGGTTCCTGCGTGAGTGAGCCGTGACCCGCCTTCGGCTGGGAAGGTGGGCGGTCAGCGCGCCGCCGCTGCTGTACCTGGTGGTGTTCTTCGCCATCCCCACCTTGATCATGGTGGGGGCCTCGTTTCGCAGCCCTGGTGAATTCGGCGGGCTCGCGCCGCTGTTCACTCGCGATGAAACCGGCTGGCACCCGGAGCTTACGCTCGAGAGCTATGCGCGCGTCTTTACGGACGCGCTGTACCTGGAACTGTTCCTCAAGTCGCTCTGGTACGCGCTGCTGACCACCCTCCTGTGCCTGCTGCTCGGCTATCCGCTCGCGCTGCTGATCGCACGCAGCCCCAGAGGGCATCGCGACGTTCTGGTGCTGCTGGTCATCCTGCCGTTCTGGAGCAACTTCCTGATCCGTGTCTACGCCTGGATGATCATCCTGGGCCCCGAGTCCGTGTTCTTGTCGCCGTTCAATCGGCTGCTCGTCTTGGCCGGTCTGGAGCCGATAACCCTGCTGTTTACCCCCTTCGCGGTGATCGTGGGGATGGTTTACGTGCACCTGCCGTTCATGGTGCTCCCACTTTACGCCAACCTGGAGAAACACGATCCGGCGCTGCTGGACGCGGCGCAGGATCTCGGCGCGAACGCGACGCAGCGCTTCTGGCGCGTGACGTTCCCGCTGTCTCTGCCGGGCGTTTTCGCCGGCTCCGCACTGGTCCTGATTCCCGCGTTCGGCATGTTCGCGATTCCCGACATCCTCGGGGGCACGAGCGGCATCATGATCGGCAACGTGATCAAGCAGCAGTTTCTCGACACGCGCGACTGGCCGTTCGGCAGCGTGCTGTCGATCACGCTCACCGTGATCGCGATTGCGCTCGCCGGCCTCGCCGCGGCGTACGCGCGGCGCTCACGGTTCTGAGGTGCGCCGATGGGGCGAACCCGAATTCTGTGGATGGCGGCGTTGCTGGCATATGGGTTCCTGTACCTGCCGCTAGCCGTGGTGGTGGTCTATTCTTTCAACGACTCCACTATGAATGCGCGTTGGGTGGGGTTCACGCTCGCCTGGTATCGCACGCTGTTCCAAGATCATGAGATGCTCGCTGCGGCTTGGAATTCGCTGCTGATCGGTGTGACCGCGAGCCTGGTGTCCACCGCGCTGGGCACAATGGCGGGGCTCGCCATGCATCGCTACCGGTTGCGCCTGCTGCCGGTGCTGGTGGTGGCGCCGATCGCGATCCCCGAGATCCTGATGGGCGTGAGCCTGCTGATCTTCTTCGTGACCGTCAACATGACGCTCGGGCTGGTGTCGGTGATCCTTGCGCACATCGCTTTCTGCATCGGCTTCGTGGCGATCGTGGTGCGGGCACGCCTGTCCGGGCTGGACGAGAGCCTGGTGGAGGCCGCGCGAGACCTGGGTGCGACGCCGGGCCAGGCTTTCCGCCTCGTCACCCTTCCCTTGATCATGCCCGGGGTGATCGCCGGCGCGCTGATGGCATTCACCTTGTCCATCGACGACTTCGTCATCACCTATTTCACCGCAGGGGCGGATACCATGACGCTGCCGCTCAAGATCTACACCATGGTCAAGGTTACCGTTACGCCGGAAGTCAACGCGGTGTCCACCTTGCTGATGCTGGTTACGTTGGTGTTGATCCTGCTGGCTTCGCGGCTGTCGCCCGGCGCATTGCGCGCCGCTGGCTGATCGCGGGCGTGCGAAGAACCCATTCCGAGGAAGATCGATGCGGAACCTGCTCGTTGTCTTGCTTGCGGTTGCTGCCTATCCGGCAGCGGCTCAGAAGGATGTCCTGCACCTATACAACTGGAATCAATACATCGCACCGCAAACCGTGCAGCGCTTCGAGAAAGCCTGCTCGTGTGAGGTCAAGCAGACCTATTTCGCAGACAACGAGGAACTGGTGGCCAAGCTTAGCGCTGGCGCCAAAGGCTACGACGTCATGGTGCCGACCTCGAACTATATTCCCGGAATGATCAGGGCCGGCTGGCTGCAACCGCTGGACAAGAGCAAGCTGAGCAATCTCGCCAATATCCTGCCCGCCTATCTGAACACGGAATTCGACCCCGGGAACACCTATTCGGTGCCCTATGCCTACACCATCACGCTGATCGGCTACAACGACCAGAAGCTCAAGGAGCTTGGCCTCACGCCGGATTCCTGGGCTCTGATCTTCGACCCGAAGCTGCTCGAGAAGGTCAAGGGCCGTGTATCGGTGCTCGACAGCCAGGGGGAACTGATGGCCGCGGCGTTAAAGTACCTTGGCTACTCGGTCAACGACCGGGATCCCAAGCACTGGGAGCAGGCCAAACAGGCGATTCTGAAAGCCAAGCCCTTCTGGGCGGCGTTCAAGGCCACCGGCTACATCGAAGCGCTGGCGGCGGGTACCATCTGGGTCGTGCACGGTTATTCGAACGACATCTTCCAGGCCGATCTCGGCGCGCAGCAGAACAAGCAGAAGTTCCGCATCCGACATGCCATTCCGAGGGAGGGCGCGGTGCTTGCGCTGGACGCGATGGTGATCCACAAGAATGCACCGCGCCCGGACCTTGCGCATCAGTTCATCAATTTCATGCTCGACGGGCGTAATTCCTCCGAGCTTACCAATATGATGGGCTCGGGCAACCCCAACAAGGCCGCCCTGCCGTTCATCAAGCCGGAGATCAGGGCCATTGGGGCGATCTTTCCCGACGAGCAGACGGCGAAGCGGCTGGAGCAGCTCAAGGACATGACCCCGCAGCAACGGCGGTTGCTGAATAGGCTCTGGACCGAGATCAAGGCCGCCGGGACATAGAGCGTAGACGAGGGCTCGCTCAGGCTGCGCAGAAACTTTCGCGAAAGGCCCGCTCGAAGTCCGCGAGCTGCACCGCCGCCAGCCAGTTGATCCCGGCCGCTGCCGGCCGGCCACCGCCTGCCGCGAATTTGCGGCATAGCGCATCTGCGCCGGTGGGCGCATCGATCGGCGCCCGGACACTCACCGAGTAACCCTCCGGTTTGCTCACCAGCACGGCATGTGCGCGCGACGGCTGCAGGCGAGCGAGCTCATTGGCGAGCGCACCGCTAACGCGCCTGGACCAGGGCTCGTCGGGTAGCACGACCATCCAGTGTCGAAGCTCCTGCACCCTCGGGGCCACCGCTTGGGCGAGAGCCAAATCCGCTGCATAGCCGCTGCGCAACGTGTCGAACACACGGTCGCCGCGAACGAACGCCAGCGGATCCGAATAGGGTTGCATGCGGCGGTACAGGTCGGCTGGATGAAAGTACAGATCCGCGAGCGAATCTCCATAGGCGTTGTAGTTGAGGCATTCACCCAGTTGGCGCAGGCTGTCCAGTTCGATCTCAGTCAACCCGAGCGGTGTGGCGGCTCGTCGCGCCGCGTCATGCAGGTTGTCGCCGAATGCGGCCGTCACGGCCCAGCGGGTGAACTGCCGGCCGAGGTAGGCGTCCACGATCAGGCTGGTGCACACATCCGGCGCGTATTCGATATGCGTCTCCAGCCGCGGATGGGTCGGGATGGCGCCAGGGAAGTGGTGATCGAAATACAGGCAGTGCGCGCCTGATTCCAGTGCGCGTAACAGGCCGGGCCGGTTCTGGTCGAGGGCAATGTCCAGGACGGTCAGGCGGTCGCCGGCACAGGCATCTACCCGGCTCAGCAGGGCGATCTCGCGCTTGGTGCCGGTGACCAGCACGGCGTCGCGCGGCTCCGCCAGGCGCAGCTGATGCAAGCTGCACAGGCCATCCGCATCGCCGTTGAAGATGTCATAGAATGCCATGAGCCGTACTTTACTTCGTGTGGGTCTGGCCGGACGCGCACCTCTGCACCGGCCCAGTCGGACACGCGCCCCGCATGCGCTGCGCACCCACACACCTGCATGCGTGCCGATGTTGCATACGCCGACCCGTCAAGACTCCACAGCCTCTGCACGTCATTCGCGGCTCGTTCTGTACCTGACGGTAGCCTACACACTGCTGGTGGTCTATGCCAGCCTGTACCCGCTGAATGGCTGGCGATCGGCGGCCGAGGAGCCGTTCGCGTTTGTGCTGGCCCCTTGGCCGCGCTACTACACGCTGGGGGACCTGTTGCTCAACGTGGCTGGGTATCTCCCGCTGGGGTTCTTGCTTGCCCTCGTGCTACGCCCCTACCTATCCGTGCGCAGCTCCACGATCTTCTCCAGCCTGTCGGCCACGCTGCTCAGCCTCGGCATGGAGGCGCTGCAGAATTTCATGCCGCCCCGGGTGCCATCCAACCTCGACGTGCTGTGCAACGGCCTAGGTGCGCTGGCCGGGGGCGCGCTGGCGGTTACGGTGGGCGAGCGCTGGTTCCTCGGCGGTTACGTGTATGCCTGGCGCGAGCGCATGTTCCTGCTCGGGGCGCGCATCGATGCCGGCTTCCTGCTGCTGCTGCTGTGGCTGTTCACTCAGCTCAACCCGGAGATCTGGTTGTTCGGTACCGGCGAAGTCGGATACTGGCGGGGCAGCGCGACAAACTTCGCATTCAGTCCGGAATCCTACAGGTGGATCCAGACCGGCGTCGCGGCCGCCAACTTGGCGGCGATCTGCCTGTTGACGACGGTGCTCGCCCGTTCCGGTCGCAGCGTCGCTGCGCCGCTACTCGGCCTGATCAGCGCGGCGCTGCTGCTCAAGAGCATCGCGGCTATGACGCTCTTCAAGCCAGGCGACGCGGCCCTATGGCTGACCCCAGGCTCGATGCTGGGCATCCCGGTGGGGATTGCCGGATATCTGCTACTGTCTCAGCTGCCGCGGCGCGCTGCAGCAGGCGCCGCAGCGCTGCTGCTCGTTATGGGCGTTGTGCTGCTGAACGTGGCTCCCCTAAATCCGTATGTGGAGGCTTCCGTGCAAAAGTGGCGGCACGGACATTTCCTGAGTTTCGAGGGCATGACCGAAATGGTTTCGGCCGCCTGGCCGTTCTGCGCGGTGGCATATCTGTGCTGGATCTGCGCCTTCCCAGAGCGTCCAAGCGCATCCCAGCCATCAAGGCGGGCTGGCGCAGACCGATGTTAAAGGGGTACCTGATCGCCGCGGCTGCGATGGTCGGCCTGGCCTGGCAGGCGGCTCGAGCCGAGCTTCCGGAGTTCGACGATTTCTTCAAGGCAGTGGCTTCCTGTGCGCTGGATATCGCTCGGTACGACTTGGGAGCCCGCTTGCGGGGACGGGCCGACGCCGCGATCGTGTCGTTGCCCAACTCGGGGTCAGTCCGGGGCTTGCTGGTCACAGGGTTCTTCTTCTCGCCCGGCCGCGGCGTCGAGGACAAGTACGGGCTGGTGTTCAACGCGCCGCTGGACGTGGTGGCGGGGACATTCCCCGAACTTGCTGGGCACCGGGCAGTGAATGGGCACTTGCGCACTCTGACGAGACTGTCAGACGAGACGGCGGAGCCAGACGCCCGCCGGAGGACGCTGCTCGCGTGCAGCGCCGGCATGGAGATCTGACGATTGTCACAGAAGTGTGAACTGGTGCCCTAAGCGGTCACCGCTATTGACGCGTGTGACACGTTACGGCCGCCCGTCGCTCTGACGGCGGAAGTCCTGCTTTTCTTCTCCGCCCGCCGACGGGCGCTCTTCTTGCATCGCCTCTCCCTGCGGAACGTGAAAGGCCGTGGCACGCCTCTTGCAAAACTGTGAACGGACGCAGCACGACTGCGCATTAACTGGACGTCGACATGTGAGTGGCGTCGAGAATTCCGCACCCGCTGGAACAAGAACATGGATGAAAGCGACTCGGCGATCCTGATCGCTGAAGATAACGAGGACATCCGCGAGTTGGTGGCGATGCAATTGCAGCGCATGGGCATGCATGTGTTGCAGGCGGAGAACGGCAGTCGGGCTATCGACTTGGCCTTGTCGGAGCATCCCGCCCTGGTGCTGATGGATATGGACATGCCCGTGATGAGTGGTTTCGAAGCCGTCGAGCGCCTGCGCTCGGAGGGTTTTACCGGTCCGATCCTGGCGATGACCGGCTACCAAGAAGGACCGGAAGCCGAGCGGGCCTTGACGAGCGGGTGTGACGGGCTGGTGGGCAAACCCATCTGCAGCGACGTGCTGCGCGCCCATGTCCAGCGTGCGCTGGCACGCGCCAAGAGGGAGGCGCGAGCGTGATGGTGCAGGCTGAAGGGAAGGAGGCCGCCGCAGAGCGGTCCCGGATCGTGGTCTGTTTAGACAAGGATCTGGAGCCGATCGTGACGCGATTCCTGGGCAGGAAGCGAGGCGAACTGCCAGTGTTGCGCGACGCCGTTCAGGCTCGAGACTTCGAGAAGATCCGCCGCCTGGGCCACGACCTGAAAGGAGCAGGGGAGGGTTTCGGCTTCGCCGACCTGAGTGCGATCGGCGCGCAGCTCGAGCGCCGCGCGCACGCGCGGGACGGGAAAGCCATAACCGAGCAGATAGAGGCGATGGAAGCCTATCTCGCCGCTGTCGAGGTTCGTTTCTCCTGAGCCATGTATACAGCCCTGCAGATCGAGACCCCGCGGACCATTCCCAACACAAAAATGCGAGTCGCGATCCTCGAAGATGATCTTTCCCAGACCGAGCTGCTCAGTCATTGGCTGCAGCTAGCTGGCCATCATGCTCATGCCTTCGAGCAAGGGGCGCAGCTGCTGCGCTCCCTCGAGCGCGAGAGCTTCGACGTCCTGGTCCTGGACTGGAACGTGCCGGACCTCAACGGAATCGAGGTGCTCAAGCGCGTGCGCAGCCGCCTGCACTCCGCGATCCCAGTGCTGTTCGTCACCGGCCGCAACCGTGAGGACGACGTGGTGATGGCGCTGCGCGAAGGCGCCGATGACTACATGGTGAAGCCGGTGCGCAGGCTGGAGCTGCTGGCGCGGCTCGAAGCACTCGCCCGTCGCGGCCGGCATGGCCAGCAACAAGCCGATGTGATCGAACTGGACGTGTTCAAGGTCGACTGCCAGACGCGGACGGTGCTGCGCAACGGGAAGGCGGTCGATCTCACCGCCAAGGACTTCGACTTGTCGGTGCTGTTCCTGCGCAATGTCGGTCGCCTGCTCTCGCGCGGGCATATCCGCGAAACCGTGTGGGGTCCGAACGCGGTGGTCACCTCGCGCACGCTGGACACGCATGTCAGCCGAATCCGCAACAAACTCGGCTTGACGCCTGATTATGGCTGGCGGCTTGCGGCCGTATATCGCTACGGCTACCGCCTGGAGCAGCTCGACCCCAGCGCCGCCCGACCCAGGGACGGCGAATCCAAAGCCGCCTGAAGGCTTCTTCCTCGCTGGCCAGTCCGCGCGGGCCGTGACGCGCCCGACGGGGTGCGCTCGCGCCTGAGCACATCGGTATAATCGGGCCACCAAGGGGCTGCCGCAGCGGTGTCTCCCAGGAGTCCGGCCCCTAGGCTGCCCAGCGCAAGCCTCGCGCGCGAAGACGCGAGCCAGGCGTGATGCGCTCCCCCGAACTCTTGCTTTGTTACACAAGCGCTCGCATGAGCTATTACCAGCGGCACGTATTCTTTTGCTGCAATCAGCGGGCAGCGGGTGAGGCCTGCTGCAACAACCACGGTGCGCAGCAGATGCGCGACTACGCGAAGAAGCGTGTAAAGGAACTCGGGATTGCCGGCAAGGGTCAGGTGCGAGTCAACCAGGCCGGCTGCCTCGACCGCTGCGAAGAAGGGCCGGTGCTGGTGGTCTATCCCGAGGAGGTGTGGTACACCTACGTCGACCGGCACGACGTCGACGAGATCATCGACCAGCATCTGCTGCACGGGCGCGTTGTCGAGCGGCTGCGGATTTGAAGCTGCCCGGTCAGCAGAATCTGTCGATCGCCGGCCCCGCCGGCAATCTCGAAGTCGTCGTCAACGACCCCGGTGCAGCACGCGGCGTCGCCCTTATCGCCCACCCGCATCCCCTGTATGGGGGCACGCTGGACAACAAGGTGGTCCAGACCCTGGCCAAGACGCTCTATGGGCAAGGCTATCTTGCCGTACGCATGAACTTCCGCGGCGTGGGCGCCAGCGACGGCGTGTTCGACGAGGGAAGAGGGGAGACGGAGGACTGGCTGGTCGTGGCGCAGGAGATGCGCAGCCGGCTCGGCTCGCTGCCCATCACGCTGGCCGGCTTTTCGTTCGGGGCGTTCGTCCAGACCCGGGTCGCCCGGCGCCTCGAGGTGCGACGGATGATTCTCGTCGGCGCGGCAGTGAACCGCTTCCCGGCCGAGCCGGTTCCACCGCATACGCTGGTGGTGCATGGCGAGGAGGACGATGTCGTCCCTCTGAAGGACGTGCTGGATTGGGCGCGTCCACAGGGGCTCGCCGTCGTGGTGCTTCCCGGGGCTGGCCATTTCTTCCACGGGCGGCTGCTCGATCTGGCGCGCGTACTGAACAACAGCTGCGCTTGCCTACGCGACTCATGACGCTGCTGCACCTGGCCGGCGTACGCAAGGCATACGGCGGCAACGAGGTGGTGAAGGGAATCGACCTCGAGCTGACGCCGGGGGAGTGCTACGGGCTGTTGGGGCCCAACGGCGCCGGCAAGACCACTACCCTACGCCTTGCCCTCGGCCTGACGGATCCGGACGGCGGCGAGATCACATTGCTGGACAAGCCGATTCCGCGCGACGGTCGCAACGCCAGGCTGCGGCTGGGCGTGGTTCCACAGACTGACAACCTGGACCCCGACTTCACCGTCGAGGAAAACCTGCTCGTGTACGGGCGCTACTTTGCGCTGTCCGACGCGCTGATCGAGGCGCGCATCCCTTCGCTGCTGGCATTTGCCGGACTCGAAGGCAGGGCGCGATCCCGGATCCAGGCGTTATCCGGGGGCATGAGGCGGCGCCTCGCTCTGGCCCGCGCGCTGGTCAACGATCCCGCGCTCATTTTCCTCGATGAGCCTACGACCGGGCTGGATCCACAGGCGCGTCACTTGATCTGGGAGCGCCTCAAGCAGCTGCTCGCGCGCGGCAAGACTATCCTGCTTACCACCCATTTCATGGACGAGGCCGAACGGCTCTGCGATCGGATCGGCGTGATGGACCAGGGACGGCTGATCGCTACCGGGTCCCCGCGCGAGCTGGTGGCGCGCCATATCGAGCCTCAAGTCGTGGAGGTCTACGGAGAAGGCGCCGCACAATGGGAGAGCGCGCATGGCGCGCCCTGCGACCGCCGCGAACGCGCGGGCGAGACGGTGTTCTGCTATACGCATGACGGCGACGGTGTGCTGCGGACTCTCCAGGGCCGAGCTGATGTCCGGTATCTCCATCGACGAGCGAACCTGGAGGACGTGTTCCTCAAACTCACCGGCCGGGACCTGCGCGACTGATGCGCGCGAAGGACCTCGCTCCGCCCCGGCTTTCCGGCCGACTGTTCCAAGTCTGGCGGCGCAACTTCCTGGTGTGGCGCAAGCTCGCCATCCCCTCGATGCTCGGGAACCTGGCCGATCCGATGCTGTACATGCTTGGCCTGGGTTTCGGCATCGGCTCGCTGCTCCCAGAGGTCAATGGCACCCCCTACATCACCTTCCTCGCGGCCGGGACGGTGTGCTACAGCACCATGAACAGCGCGACGTTCGAGGCGCTGTACTCGGCGTTCTCGCGCATGCACGTGCAGCGCACCTGGGACGCGATCATGAACGCGCCGGTCGGACTCGACGACATCGTCGTGGCCGAGGCGTTGTGGGCGGCCAGCAAGAGCTTCCTGTCGGGCTTGGCAATCCTGTCGGTGATCTGGATCCTCGGGCTATCGCGCGCCCCGACGATGCTATGGCTCATTCCGCTCACGCTGCTGATCGGGCTGACCTTCGGCTCGCTCGGTCTGAGCATGACGGCGCTCGCGCCCAGCTACGATTTCTTCATGTATTACTTCACACTGGCGATCACGCCGATGGTGCTGTTGTGCGGCGTGTTCTTTCCAGTGGACCAGCTGCCGCCGGCCTTGCAACAGGTGTCGGCGGTACTGCCGCTGACGCATGCGATCGAACTGGCGCGCCCGCTGGTCAACGGCCGCGCGCCGCCAGCCCCGATCGTGCACGTCGTGGTGCTGGCAGGTTATGCACTCGCCGGGCTATATCTGGCGTTGGTGCTGACCCGCCGGCGCCTGTTGACCTGAGGCCGGCATGAGCTCAGCCGCTCCCTCCGACACCTGGTGGCTGTTGCCGTTGGGCGCCGTCGCACAGGAGGTCGGGATGCTCCCGGCCGGGCTGGCCAGCAGCGAGGCCCAGGCGCGGCTGGACCGCTACGGCGCGAATGTCATCGCCGGCAAGGGGCGCCGAACCGCGCTGGTGCAGCTCCTGTCCCGGTTTCGCAACCCGCTGGTCCTCATCCTGTTGGCCGCCAGTGCCATCTCAGCGGCCACGGGGCAGCTGACCAGCTTCGCGATCATCCTGGGGGTCATCATCGTTTCGGTGCTCCTGGACTTCGTCCAGGAGTTCCGCGCCACTCGAGTTGCGGAAAAACTGCGCCAATCGGTTGCGGTGCGTGCGGCCGTACTGCGTGACGGCAGGGTGCGGCAGGCTCCGGTCGCCACGATCGTGCCGGGCGATATCGTCGTGCTCTCAGCTGGCGATCTGGTCCCTGCCGATGGACGCGTGCTGGAAGCGCATGATCTGTTCGTCCGCCAGGCCCTGTTGACCGGCGAGCCCTATCCGGTGGAGAAGCATGCGGGCGAGGTAGGCGCGGACGCGCCGGAACTCGTGATGGCGACCAACGCGCTGTTCATGGGCACTTCAGTGCTGACAGGCAGCGGCCGCATGCTGGTCGTGCGGACGGGGCGCGCTACTGCGATGGGTGGGATCGCAGGCACGCTGACCGCGGAGCCGCCGCCTACCGCGTTCGAAACCGGCACGCGCCGCTTCGGCATGCTGATCGTGCGCCTGACGCTTCTGCTTGTGCTGTTCGTGCTGCTGGTCAACGCGCTGTTCCACCCGCGCACCTCGTGGCTGGAATCGTTCCTGTTCGCGCTAGCGCTAGCTGTCGGCCTGACCCCGGAACTGCTGCCGATGGTGGTGTCCGTAACGCTGTCGCATGGAGCGTTGCGTATGGCCAAGGAGCGAGTCGTTGTGCGCCGACTCTCCGCGATCCAGGACCTGGGACAGATGGACGTGTTGTGCACCGACAAGACCGGTACGCTTACCGAGGCCAAGATCCGCCTCGAGCGACACGTCGACGTGCATGGCAGCGACAGCGAGCGCGTGATCGAGCTGGCCTATCTGAACAGCCTGTTCGAGACCGGCCTGCGTAGCCCGCTCGACGATGCCATCCTGGAGCACACGCACGTCGACGCCAGCCGTTGGCGCAAGATCGACGAAGTGCCGTTCGACTTCGAGCGCCGCCGCGTGTCCGTCCTGCTCGACGACGGCGAGCGCCGGCTGCTGGTCGTCAAAGGAGCGCCGGAAGACATCGTGGCCCTGTCCGCTACCTACGAAGATGGTGGCCCGCAGCAGCACAGCGTGCTCGACGCAGATACGTCGCGCAGACTGCAGGATCTTCAGGATGCACTGGGCGATGACGGATTCCGCGTGCTCGGCATCGCGTGGAAGGAGGTATCTCGCAGCCTGGAGCATGCGGTGGTGAGCGACGAGACCGGTCTGGTGCTATGCGGCTTCGCTGGCTTTCTCGACCCTCCCAAGGAGAGCGCAGGGGACGCCTTGCGCGAACTCGCCGCCAGCGGCATCGTGGTCAAGGTGCTCACCGGCGACAACGAGCGGGTGGCGCAGCACGTGTTCCGGATGCTCGAGTTGCCGGTCTCGGCCGTGCTGACGGGCCGGGAAGTGGCGGCGATGGATCAGGTGGCGCTCGAGGCCGCAGTGGAACGCACCAACCTGTTCTGCCGGGTCAACCCGGAGCAGAAGAACCGGGTGATTCTCGCGCTCAAGGCACGCGGTCATGTCGTCGGGTTTCTCGGCGACGGCGTCAACGACGCCCCCCCGCTGCATTCCGCCGACGTGGGCCTGTCCGTGGACACTGCGGTGGATGTCGCACGCGAGGCCGCCGACATGATCATGCTGGAGCATGATCTGAAGGTGCTGCACCAGGGCGTGGTCGAAGGCCGGCGCACCTTCGCCAACATTATGAAGTACATCATGATGGGGACCAGCTCCAACTTCGGCAACATGTTCAGCATGGCGGGAGCGTCCCTGTTCATCCCCTTCCTGCCGATGCAGCCGGCGCAGATCCTGCTGAACAACATGCTCTACGACGTGTCCGAGGTGCCGATCCCCATGGATCGGACCGATCCCCAGGATCTGGAGCGGCCCCGGCGCTGGGATATCCGCTTCATCCGCGACTTCATGTGGGCGATCGGCCCGGTCAGCTCGGTATTCGATTTCCTGACTTTCTTGGTGCTGCTTTCCGTGCTCAAGGCGGACCAGGCGCTGTTTCAGACCGGCTGGTTCGTCGAGTCACTGGCGACTCAGGTGCTGGTCATTTTCGTGATCCGCACCCGCGGCAGCCCGCTCGCCAGCCGCCCTTCGGCGCTGCTGGTCGCGACCTCGGTCTGCGTCGTCGCGTGCGCGGCCGTGCTGCCGCTTACTCCACTGGGGTGGTATCTCGGCTTCGTCGCGCCGCCGCCCAGCTTCTACGCCATCTTGGCCGTGATGGTAGTCGCCTACCTCCTTCTGGTGCAGCTCGTCAAGCTGGTCTTCTACCGGTACCATCCGAGTTGGCGCTAGACTTCCGCGCGGACCGAAGCACGCGTGCTCATCCTCAAAGCCCTGCACATCATCTTCGTGGTCACCTGGTTCGCGGGGCTGTTCTACCTGCCGCGGCTGTTCGTCTACCATGCCATGTCGAGCGATCCGATCAGCATAGAGCGGTTCAAGATCATGGAGCGCAAGCTGTTCTTCGGCATCA
>DATKLO010000250.1:0-10643 GCA_035542375.1 Steroidobacteraceae bacterium
CCTGTGCCTTCGCTCCGCTGCAGTGGTGGCCGCTGGCCATCCTGTGTCCGGCGCTGCTCATGTGGTTGTGGGACTCGGTCACGCCGCGGCAGGGTGCGTGGCTGGGGTTCTGGTTCAACACCGGCACGTTCGCGGCGGGCACCTACTGGCTGTACATCAGCATTCACGTCTTCGGCGAGGCGCCGCTGTACATCGCCGCCGCCCTCATGGCGGCGCTGGTCGGCATCATGGCGCTCTACCATGCCGCGCTGGGATATGCCGTGGCGCGCTGGCTGCCCGCGCGTGGCGCGCTGCGATGGCTGATCGCGGTACCGGGAGCGTGGCTGCTGGTGGAGTGGTGGCGGGGCTGGTTCCTCTCAGGGTTTTCCTGGCTGTCGCTGGGCTATTCGCAGACCGACACCTGGCTGGCGCGGCTCGCCCCGGTGCTCGGTGTCTACGGCGTCAGCGGCGCGCTCCTGATCTGCTCAGGCGCACTGGCCGCGCTGCTGCTGGGTTGCCGGCGCGTGCGCTGGATGGCCGTCGCAGCGCTCGCCGTCCCGTGGGTCACCGCGGCCGCCGTGGCAGGTGTCGAATGGACCCACCCGTCCGGTCCCCCGGTCTCGGTTGCCGTGGTGCAGGGCGCCATTCCGCAGGACCAGAAGTGGCAGGACTCCAACAAGGAGACCACGCTCAACCTGTATCACGACCTCACGCAGCGGGCCTTGGGCAGGCGCCTCATCGTGTGGCCGGAATCGGCGCCGGCGGACCTGGTGAACGAGCTGGTTCCCTACATCACCAACGTCTACCGCGAAGCCCGCACCCATGGTTCGGCACTGGTGATCGGCATCCTGCGCGCCTCGGACGATGGCGAGCATTTCTACAACTCGGTGCTGGCGCTGGATGATCGGCTGAGCTGGTACGACAAGGACCACCTGGTGCCGTTCGCCGAGTTCTTCCCGGTGCCCGGCTTCGTGCGCTCGTGGCTGCGGCTGCACAGCCTGCCGTACTCGGATTTCACCCGCGGCGGGGCGAACCAGCCGCCCCTGCCGGCGGCCGGACTGATGCTCGGCGCCACGGTGTGCTACGAAGACGCCTACGGCAGCTCGATGATCCGGGTCCTGCCGGCGGCGAATGCGCTGGTCAACGTGACCAACGATGCCTGGTTCGGCCATTCGAGCGCACGGCATCAGCATTTCCAGATCGCGCGCATGCGCGCGATCGAGGCCGGCCGGTACCTGATCCGTGCGGCCAATGACGGCATCTCGGGCGTGATCGGACCCCATGGGGAAGTCGTTGCGCGCGCCCCGGAATTCACCCCCTACGTGCTGATGTCGAGCGTGACGCCCCGCGCCGGCCTGCCACCCTATGCCCGTGTTGGAAACTGGCCGGTCGTCAGCCTGTCCCTGCTGGCTCTGGCGTGCGGGCTTTGGGTAAGGAATCATAGGGCCCGGCGGCCGGCTGACCCGGCCGCAGGCACGCCAAGTGCTGCAGCCTGACTGGAATCACCCCCCATGAACTCAAGTCTTCCGCCCCGGCGGTCCCCCCGTCCCCTGATCCCGGAGTCGCGCATGAGCGTTTCGTTCCCAGCCCTGCCGCAGGCTCCGCGGCCGGCACCCCTGTGGCCCGTGCTGGGCATCTGCGTGGCGCTTGCCGCCTGTTCGGGCGATCTGAGCGCACAGGCGCCCCGCGCGCAGCTGCAGTCCGGAGCCACTCAGGCCCAGGCGGTGACGACCGCTCCCAGCGCGGAGGGCATGCTGCGGGCATTGCCGGACTTCTCCCCGCTGGTGGAGAAATACGGACCGGCGGTCGTCAACGTGGAGGTCGTCGAGAAGGCGCAGCCGGCACAGAGCGGACCGCCAGGGCTGTCGCCGAACGATCCGTTCTATGACTTCTTCCGGCGTTTCGGCATTCCCAATCCGGAAGGCCCGCGCGGCAACGCCCCGCCACTGCGCGGAGCCGGGTCGGGCTTCATCGTCAGTTCCGACGGCTACATCCTCACCAACACGCACGTGGTCGCGAACGCGGACCAGGTGACCGTGCGTCTGACCGATCGACGCGAATTCCAGGCGAAGGTCATCGGCGCCGACGAGCGCACCGACGTGGCCGTGATCCGCATCAATGCCACCAACCTCCCCACTGTGCGCCTGGGCGATCCGGGCAAGATCAAGCCCGGCCAGTGGGTGCTGGCCATCGGCTCGCCCTTCGGGTTCGAGAACAGCGCCACCGCCGGCATCATCAGCGCCACGGCGCGCTCGCTGCCCAGCGACAACTACGTGCCGTTCATCCAGACGGACGTGGCGGTCAATCCGGGCAACTCGGGCGGCCCGCTGTTTAACATGGCCGGCGAGGTGATCGGCATCAACTCGCAGATCTTCAGCCGCACCGGCGGCTACATGGGCGTGTCGTTCGCGATCCCGATCGATGTGGCGCGCAACATCGAGGACCAGCTCATCAAGTCGGGCAAGGTCGTGCGTGGCCGCATCGGCGTCACGATCCAGGACGTGAACGCGCAGCTCGCCGAGTCGTTCGGCCTCGACCGGCCGCATGGCGCGCTGGTGAGTTCGGTCGAGAAGGACGGACCCGCGGCGAAGGCCGGACTGCAGCCGGGAGATGTGATCCTGGGCGTGAACGGCAAGGCCATCGAGCGCTACGGTGAGCTCTCCGGAGCGATCGCGGCCATGAAGCCGGGCTCGGATGCCAGCCTGGATGTCTGGCGCAGCGGCAAGAAGCAGAGCGTGTCGGTGAAGGTCGCCGAACTCAAGGAACAGCAACAGCAGCAGGCCAGGACCGGTGGCCGCCAGAACGGCCGTTCCACGGACCAGGCGAGTCAGCTCGGTCTCACCGTGCGCCAGCTCGATCCCCAGGAGAAGGAGCAGGCGGAGACCCAGGGTAACCTCGTCGTCGAGGAAGTCACGGGACCGGCCGCGGCGGCCGGTGTCCAGCCCGGTGACATCATCCTGGGCGTCAACGGCAAGCGCGTGAAGACAGTCAGGGAACTGCAGGACGAGTCCAAGTCGGGCAAGAACGTCGCCTTGCTGATCCAGCGTGAGGATGCGCAGATCTTCGTGCCCTTGCGCATTCCGTAGAGGTCTTTAGTCGATGGATGAGCTGTACGACCACGCGGCGGTGGAAGCTGCCGCGCAGGGTTTCTGGGACCGTACCCGTGCCTTCGAAGTGCGCGAGGACCCGTCCCGCCAGAAGTATTACTGCCTGTCGATGTTCCCGTATCCGTCCGGGCGCCTCCACATGGGGCACGTGCGCAACTACACCATCGGCGACGTGCTGGCGCGCTTCATGCGCATGCAGGGCCGCAACGTGTTGCAGCCGATGGGCTGGGATGCTTTCGGACTGCCCGCCGAGAACGCCGCCATGAAGAACGGCGTGCCCCCTGCGAAGTGGACGTATGACAACATTTCCTGCATGCGCAAACAGTTGCGGTCGCTGGGCTTCGCGATCGACTGGACGCGCGAACTGGCGACCTGCGATCCGCGTTACTACCGCTGGAACCAGTGGTTGTTCCTGCGCATGCTGGAAAAGGGCATCGCCTATCGCAAGACGGGCGTCGTCAACTGGGATCCGGTCGATCAGACCGTACTCGCCAACGAGCAGGTGATCGAGGGCCGCGGCTGGCGCACCGGCGCGCCGGTGGAAAAGCGCGAGATCCCGATGTACTACCTCAACATCACGCGCTATGCGGATGAGCTGCTCGGCGCGCTGGATGAGCTGCCGGGATGGCCCGAACGCGTCAAGACCATGCAGGCCAACTGGATCGGCCGCAGCGAGGGATGCGAGATCTCCTTCCCCTACGCGCCCGACACTCGCGCCACCATGGGCGCGGACGGCGCGCTCAAGGTGTTCACCACACGGGCCGACACGATATTCGGGGCCACCTTCATGGCCATCGCGGCCGAGCATCCCATTGCGATGGCCGCCGGCGCTTCCAACCCGCGCCTGGCCGCATTCATCGACGAATGCCGGCACGGCAGTGTCATGGAAGCCGACGTGGCGACCCAGGAGAAGAAGGGCATGGCGACGGGTCTGCACGTGTTGCACCCGTTCACCGCCGAGCCCGTGGAGATCTGGGTCGCCAACTACGTGCTGATGGGTTATGGCGAAGGTGCGGTGATGGGCGTGCCCGCGCACGACGAGCGCGACTTCGAATTCGCTCTCAAGAACAATCTGCGCGTCACCAACGTGATCCGTTCGACGACGGGGGCCTACGACGACGTGCGCGCACCGTGGAATCCCGCTTACACGGACTACGGCATCACGATCAACTCGGGCGAGTTCTCGGGGCTCGGGTTCCAGGCGGCCGTGGATGCGATCGCCGCCGCCCTGGAGAAGAAGGGGCTCGGCCGCAAGCGCATTCAGTTCCGCCTGCGCGACTGGGGCATCTCGCGGCAGCGCTACTGGGGTTGCCCCATCCCGATCGTGCACTGTGAAGGCTGCGGGGATGTGCCGGTGCCGGACGATCAGTTGCCGGTGACACTGCCGGACAACCTGGTGCCGGATGGTTCGGGCAATCCGCTCAACCGCACCCCCTCGTTCTTCAACTGCTCGTGCCCGAGGTGCGGCAAGGCCGCGCGCCGCGAGACGGACACGATGGACACGTTCGTGGACTCCTCGTGGTACTTCCTGCGCTACGCCTGCACCGATCAGGCGAAGGCGATGGTCGACGAGCGCGTCGGGTACTGGCTGCCGGTGGACCAGTACATTGGCGGCATCGAGCACGCCATCCTGCATCTGCTGTACTCGCGTTTCTGGACCAAGGTGATGCGCGACTGCGGACTGGTGAAGATCGGCGAGCCTTTCACCAATCTGCTCACTCAGGGCATGGTGCTCAACCACATCTATTCGTGGCAGCCCAATGACGGGCGGCGCCAGTACTTCAATCCTGCCGATGTGGACACCAGGCGCGCCGCCGACGGTACCGAGGTGTACGAAGCCGCGCTGCCCGGTGGCGAGCGCATCCTCGTGAACTACGAGGGGCTGGGCAAGATGTCCAAGTCCGAGAACAACGGTGTCGATCCGGAGAGCCTGATCGAGCGCTATGGCGCGGACACCGCCCGTCTGTTCATGATGTTCGCATCACCACCTGAACAGACTCTCGAGTGGTCCGACGAAGGCGTGCAGGGAGCTTCGCGATTCATCCGGCGACTGTGGACCGCGGTTCACGACCATGTTTCCAGGGGTAACGCGGGGAAACTCGACAGGAGCGCCCTGACCGGCCCGCAACGCGACTTGCGGCGCGCGACCCACCAGACCCTGCTGAAGGTGCGCGACGACATCGGTCGTCGTCGTAATTTCAACACGGCGATCGCCGCCGTGATGGAGCTCCTCAATGCGATTGGCCGGTTCGACGATCAGTCGGCGGCGGGGCGCGCAGTCCGTCAGGAAGCGCTGGAAGTCGCCACGCTGTCCCTGTCACCGATCATTCCGCACGTGACTCATGTCCTGTGGCAGGCGTTGGGTCATGAGACTGCGCTTCTCGATGAGCGCTGGCCGGAGCCTGACGCTACGGCCCTTGCGCAGGAGGCCGTCGAGATTGTCGTGCAGGTCAACGGCAAGCTGCGTGGTCGTGTGCGCGTCGCCGTAGAGGCCGATCAGGCGACCGCTCAGACGGCGGCACTCGAGGATGAGCACGTGCGTCGGTTCGTCGACAAACCGATCCGCAAGGTGATCTTTGTCCCGGGCAAGCTCATCAACCTGGTGGTGTGAAATGCGGTGCGCCTGGCGCACCGCTGCCGCTGCGGGTGCCACCCGCGCAGCGGTCGGGGTGCTGGCCCGCGCAGCGGTCGGCGGGTCGGCCCGCGCAGCAGTCGGGGTGCTGGTCGCCTGCACCGCGGTCGCGCTGCTGACCGCGTGCGGATTCCATCTGCAGGGCCGCACAGCTCTGCCCGAATCCCTGCGCGAGCCCTACGTGCAGGCCGCCGACCGGCAGAGCGACTTCGTGCAGAGCCTGCGCAAGGCCATGCTGATCTCCGGGGCCCATCCTTCGACCGACAAGGACAAGGCTTCCGCGGTTGTCAACATTATCAAGGACGAAGTGGTGAGGCGCGTGCTGTCGGTGACGGCCACGAACCAGCCGAGCGAGTACGAGGTGACCTACACCGTGCGGTTCTCCGTCAGCGCGGGTGACAAGGAGCTGCTGGCGCCGCAGGATGTATCCTCGACACGCAGTTACAGTTTCGACGAGCGCCTGCTGCTCGCAAAAGAACACGAAGAGGCCATTCTGCGCCAGGCCATGGCTCACGACCTGGCCGCGGTGGTGATGAGGCAGTTGTCGAGTCTCTAGACTTGCTGCGCCTGAATGCCGTCGATCGGGTTGGAATGGCGCTGCTTCTCGGCCGCTATGGCCTGCAGCTGACGCTCGTCGCGCCCGAGCAGGTGATTCCCGGTTCCTACTGGGGAGAGAGCGAGGCGGGTCTGCAGGCGGATCGCCTGTACGCGCGGCTGGACACGCCCGTGCACTCGATCCTTCACGAGGCGAGCCACTACATCTGCATGACCCCAGAGCGGCGCGCGGGCCTCGATCGTGATGCCGGCGGAGATGACGCCGAAGAATCAGCCGTCTGCTACCTGCAGGTGTTGCTGGCCGGCGAGCTGCCCGGCGTGGGCTGCGACCGGCTCTGCTCCGACATGGACGAGTGGGGTTACAGTTTCCGTCTCGGCAGTACGCGTGCCTGGATCCAACGCGATGCGGACGATGCGCGGCAGTGGCTCATCGCTCAAGGAGTGACGGACAGCGGCGGGCGCCTGACCGGACGCTTGCGTTGAGCGATACCGGCCTCCGCCAACGAGCGGCCGCGCGATGAACCCGCGAGCTAGCGAGCAAAGCGATCGGTTGCGCTGATCAGCTCGTGCAGATTTCCCGGCTCGAAAGCCGAGTGTCCGGCGTCGGGCACGATCCGCAGGTCCGCCTCGGGCCAGGCACGATGCAACTCCCACGCGTTCTTCACCGGGCACACTACATCGTAGCGACCGTGGACAATGACGGCCGGGATGTTGCGAATGGCGGCGACTTCCTCGATGAGCTGATTGTCGGTGCGCAGAAATCCGCCGTTGACGAAGTAGTGGCACTCGATGCGCGCGAACGCGGCGGCGTAATCATCCTCGTCGAACCTGGCGACGTACTCCGGGTTCTGGCGCAGGAAGCTGGTGGCTCCCTCCCAGACCGACCACGCGCGCGCAGCGGTGCGCAGCACCTGCGGATCGTTGCTGGTGAGCCGCTGGTAGTAGGCCTTCATCATGTCGCCGCGTTCGGCAACGGGGATGGGTGCGACGTACTGCTCCCACAGGTCCGGAAACAGCGCGGCTGCTCCGCCCGGGTTCTGGTAGAACCATTCGAGCTCCCAGCGGCGCAGCAGGAAGATGCCTCGCAACACCAGTTCGGTGACTCGCTGCGGATGCGTCTCGGCATAGGCCAGTGCCAGAGTCGAGCCCCACGAGCCGCCGAAGACCTGCCAGCGGGGAATGCGCAGGTGCTCGCGCAGCTTCTCCATGTCCTCCACGAGATGCCAGGTGGTGTTGTCCTGAAGGCTGGCGTTCGGTCGGCTCTTGCCGCTGCCGCGCTGATCGAACAGCACGATCCGGTAGCGCTTCGGATCGAAGAAGGTGCGCATCTTCGCGTCGGTTCCGCCGCCGGGTCCGCCATGCAGGAAGACAGCCGGTTTGCCGTGCGGGTTGCCGCACTCCTCGTAGTAAAGCTCGTGCACATCCGACACACGCAGATATCCGGAGCGGAACGGGTCAATTGGCGGGTAAGGACGGCGCAGCGGAGGCGTCGCCGTGTCGCCGGCGCCCTTGCGGCTTGCGGCGCTCTTGCGGCTCGCGGCGCTCTTGCGGCTCGCGGTCGGCGGCCGTTTGCGGGCTGGGGTGCTCACTCGCTTCTTCGTGCGCCGGCTCTGGCGCTGCGATGTCTTCTTCATGGGCGTGATGCTCAGTATTTGTAGACTTCGACCTTGTCCGCGATCAGCTCGTAGGCCGCCGAACCCAGGCGGGTGTGGCGCGTCTGCACGTGCAGCCGGCCCGTGATCCAGTACGCATCGTAGATGGATTCGATGTTCACGCGACCACTGGTGCGCACGTACACGAGCTGGTTGGGCGGCGGCGGCGGTACATGGATGCAGGAGCCGAAATACGGCACGAGCAGGAATTCCCGCAAGTTGCCGCTGCCAACCGCTTCCAGCGGCACGATGAAGCCGGGCAGACGGACCAGCGAGCCTTCCAGCGACTTGTTGATATTGAAGTCCTGGGCCTGCACCGCGGGCGGACCGCCCTCACCGCGGGAATCGTGCATGGGTGGCGGGGCCACGCCCGTGAAACCGGCGCGCTCGTTTTCCGGCAGCAGTTCCCGCCAGTCGAGATCGACGAGCGTGTCCTTGTGCGCATCGCCGTGTGCGACTTTGGGCGCGGCCTTGGGTGCAGGCCGGCTCGCCAGCGGTGCCGCGACGGCGCCTGTCGCGGTGGCAGTAGTCGCGGTGGCAGTAGTCGCGGTCGCGGCGGCGGCGGTCGCGGCTACGGCGGTCGCGGCTACGGCCATCGCGGGTGACTGCGCGGTGCTCGGGGTCTGCGCATGGCCGCCCGGCCCGGCCGCGATCGCCAGGAGCGCGACGAACGGTGCGGGGCGCCATCCCATGGTGTGGCCGATCCTAGCGCGAGCGCCCCTGCGACGAAAATGTCCGCGATTGGCGATATGCTGCGCGGTGTGCGTACCTCGCGACATCACTCCCGCGCATGAAGCTCACGGCTGATACCCTGGCTGCGCATCTGGGCCAGCGCCTGCTGGGCGCCTATCTGATCTCCGGCGACGATCCGCTGCTCACGGCAGAGGCCGCCGATGCGGTGCGCGCCCGCGCGCGGGCCGCTGGATTCACGGAACGCGAGGTCCATTTCCTAGAGCGGGGCTCCGACTGGGACGATGTGCGCGCCTCGGCCAGCACTCTGTCGCTGTTCGGCTCCCGCCGGGTGCTGGAGATTCGCCTGCCCTCGGGCAAGCCGGGGGTGGCTGGCGCCGCCGCGCTGGTGGCGCTGCTGGAGGGAAGCGATGCCGACACCGTCTATCTCATCCTCACGCCCCGCCTGGACCGGGACGCGCAGAACTCGAGCTGGGTGAAGGCCGTCGAAGCACAGGGCGCCTGGGTCCAGGTCTGGCCCGTCGACGCCGGCAAACTCGTCGGCTGGCTGCGCGCGCGCGCGCGCGCCCTGGAGCTCGACATCAGCGCAGAGGGGCTCGAACTGCTCGCTGAACGCACCGAAGGCAACCTGCTGGCCGCCCATCAGGAGCTGCAGAAATTGAGGTTGATGGCACCCGACGGGCCGATCGCCACCGAGACGATCCTGACGAGCGTCGCCGACAGTGCACGCTTCGATGTATTTCAACTCGGGGAGTCTGTCCTGGCTGGCGACACAGAGCGTGCGCAGCGGATGTTGGGTGGTTTGCGCGCTGAAGGAGTGGAGGCCACGTTGGTGTTGTGGGCGTTGACCAAGGCGATACGCGACCTCTGGAATGCCGTTAAATCTCCTGACGGTGCACGCGGAAGGTCCTGGCAACGTCAGGCGGCAGCCTTGGAAAAGGGCGTTCGTCGAGCCTCGCGACTGTCCTTCTCGGCTCTGACGCTGCGAGCCAGCCGTGCCGATCGCATGGTGAAGGGCCGGATGAACGGGGATCCCTGGGATGAAATGGCACTGCTGGCGGCGGAACTGTGCGGTCGGCCGGCGCTCCGGGCACCGGCGCATCTGTTGAAATAGCCTCATGCAACCCATCGGCCTGTTCGGCGGAACTTTCGATCCCATCCATTACGGTCACCTGCGCACCGCGTTCGAACTGTGGCAGCAGCTGAAGCTGGCCGAAGTGCGCTTCATGCCGACCGGCAGTCCGCCACATCGTGAGCAGCCGTACGCCACTCCCGAGCTGAGACTGGCGATGGTGCAGGCCGCGGTTGCGGGCCAAGCCGCGTTCGTGGTGGACGATCGCGAGATCCGCCGTGCCGGTGTGTCCTACTCGGTGGACACGCTGACGGAAGTCCGCCGGGAATTTCCCGAGCGCTCGCTGTGTCTGCTGCTGGGCATGGACGCCTTCCTCGGCCTGCCCCACTGGCATCGGTGGCGCGAGCTGCTGGACCTGGCGCATATCGTGGTGGCGCACCGGCCAGGCTGGAAGGCGCCCACCATGGGCCCGCTGGGAGAGGTCATGGTGGATCACGGCACGGGCACCATCCGCGATCTGCACGAGCGGCCGAGCGGCCGCGTCTACGTCCATGCCGTGACCCAGCTCGAGATTTCCTCCACCGAACTGCGCCAGCTCATCATCGCGGGGCGCGATCCGCGCTACCTCGTGCCCGACCCCGTGCGGCAGATCATCCGCGAGACTAGGTGCTATGCTCCCCGCTGACAGGCGGCCCCGCAGCGCTTGCGGGCGGGCCGTTGGCGACAGCCGGGTCGTTTGCCTCAGCCAGACCGGATATTCAGGAGATATCGCGTAAACACATGATCACCCGTACACGTCCGCGCCGCTCCCCGGGGACCGGGCGCGCCTCGCCGTTGCAGACAGTCGTCACGGCCGCGCTCGATGACATGAAAGCCGTCAACGTCAGGGTGCTGGATGTACGAGGTCTGACCGATATTGCGGACATCATGGTCATTGCCTCGGGCAACTCCGACCG
>DATKLO010000251.1:0-16624 GCA_035542375.1 Steroidobacteraceae bacterium
ACCGGAAAGGCGGCGCAACTCGTACGCCCCGCAAGCCACGCATAGCATGCCCGCCAGGATCGGCGCCCGAGTGCGCCGTCGGGTCCCGGTGAACAGCGCGATGGCGGCGAACGCCAGGGGACAGATCGGCACGAGCCACGCGGACAGTGTGGCATGCCAATAGTCCGTCCCGGCGGCATCCCAACCGGACGAAGGTTCTGACCAGAGGTAGCCCGCGACAGGCATGGCCACAACGAGGTAGTCCAGCATGCGGTCGTACGACGGTCGCCGAATTTGCCGCGCACCGGCTCCGAGTGCCCCGAGAGCCACCGCAAAACAGAGCAGTCCCGATTGCAAGTGGGATGCATCGAAGGTCCACACGAACCACAGCGCGGCCAGGACGGGAAACAATGGATTGAGGAGCCGCCAGGCGGCTAGTGCGAACGCCACGGTGCAACAGATTGCGCCGGCTCTGGACCCGAACCGTTCCCAGCACTGGAAGCCCATCAGGGCCAGACCCGTCGCCTCGAGCGCTTCCTCGATGCCCGACCAGAAGAAACGGCGATCCAGGATCAGGATTTCCGCCGCTCCGATGCAGAGCAGCCCTCCCAGCACGAGGTCGGATCCGGTGATGAGCAGGGAACTGAGCGCCGCTATCGCGGCTGCGGCGATGAGGCCCAGTACGAAGAACCCGCACCGACTGAGCAGGCCCGCCGTGCGCCAGTCACCGCTCCGCTCGGCAACGAAATCGGCGTGGACATGAGGGCCGAGCTGTCTGGCAGCGCTCAGCCAGCGCTCCTCCTCGGGTGTCGGCCTGAAGCTCATGGGTTACTCTTCAGCGCATCATGGAGTCGGCGCAGAGCCGCTGCTGCCATCAGCGCGATGAGCAGCAAGGCAACCGCAGAAGATAACGGATGGTAGCCGGACAGTTTCGCCGCGACGCCGCTCGATCCCACAGCCGCATAGACAACCCCGTACACGGCGAACGCTTCTTTCCGGGAGTGCAACGCCCAGCCGATGCTCGCTGCCGCCAGAGTCAGCACCGACACCACTCCGGCTAGCGGCAGCAACTCAATCATCCCCGTGGGCCGTGGATCGTTGCCCCAGCACCATCCCACGGCACCCCAGAACGCGAGATGGGCCGCGAAGTGCTCGAACACCTCGGAAAAGCCGCGGTCGCGCGCATGTCGATCGAACTCCCGCCAGCCGAGCGTGACCAGGGCACAGGCCATGGCCCGCAGACCGAGCTCCGGAGTGGCAAAGTGCCAATCCAACCCGTTCCACGGACCCCGCTGGATGCCAAACCAACCCGCCAGCGAGGCGAGAGCGGCGGACAGGACGAGTCGGGAGTCGAGCGCGTAAGCCGTGATCGCGTGCGCCACCGCGAGGATGAGCAGATGACGCGACCAGTCACGCCCCAGAAGATGGAACTGGACTTCCGCAAATCCCAGATCGGCGCTCAGAATGAGTGCCCCCAGCAGCAGAAGATAATCCGAGGCGCTCGAGCGGGGTGCGTGGAGCTTCCTGCGGCGGATGGCCGGCACATAACAGGCTGCACCGATCAGTGCGAGCACCAGGGTAAGCGTCAACGGACCGATGCGATCGAGATGCTCCTTGACCAGAATCCCAACACCGGCGATGACGAGCGCCACCGAACCGTAAAGAGCCACCTGCAGCTCGGTGGCGACCGAGAAGATCTCGCGGCGCTCGACGGCCAGCGCGCGGGCGGCGGCGGATTCTTCCAGGACCCCCGCATCCCGCAGTTCCAGTAACTCCGCTTCGATTGAGTGCACGGCGGGAACCGCGTGGCAACCGGGCTTCAGCGGACACTGGAATGGGCGAAATCGATCCGCATGCCGCCTGCCGGTGCGCTCCACCATTCCTCGACGGCGCTGTCTCCGGATTGCAGGCTCCAGGCTCCCTTGAGCCAGCCCAGTGCGCTCGTGTGCCGGGCGGGATCCGCGGCAGAGCTGCCGGAAATCATGATGATGGCGACCCAGGAGTTGATCGGTCTGATGCGCATGTTTGTACCCCCGTCACTCAGATCCAGTGGAATCCGCGTGCCATGACCCCCAGCATCGTCCCGTACGACAGCAATACCCAGATCCGCGTGGTGAGGTTGCTCCGCTCGAACCCTCCGCGAAGGCTATCCGCAGACTGCAGGATCTCCCTCCGCAGCTCATCGCGCAAGGCGCCTGCTGACTCATGTATTTCCTTGCGAAGGTCTTCCCGCACCTGGCCGATTTCGTGTCTCAGTTCCCGGATGTCGGTCTTCATCTCCGCGATGTCCGAGCGGATGTGGGTGACATCCGATTCCAGACGGGCAACACGTGCTTCCACGGAAACATCCTCCATCACAACGGCGGCCATGGTCATCCCTCGACGGTTGGCGCCAGTCCTGGCTGAGTGCGCGCATTGCATCACACCGTGATGGGGAACTGAAGGCGCCGCCGCGCCAATTTTGAGCAGAAATTCAGGCCGCTGCTCCACCAGGGTGCGTCATCGGGAAGCGTGAGTCTGCGCGTCCTGATGAAGCGTCGCTCAGCACGCGCGCGAGCCGATACGGCGAGGGCAACGCGAGCCACAGCGCGCAGCACGGCGCGAGCCACAGCGCGCACAACGCCGTTGTGCAATTCGAGCATGCCGCTAAACTGATGCTTCCCGGATACCAGGATCAGGCAGCATCGGCTCACCGGCATTCTTTCATGGCACCGCCGCCGCTCAACCTCTCACAGACCTCCGACGTCCGCTATCTCGGCAAGCTGCTGGGGGATGTCATTCGCGCCCAAGGCGGCGACACGCTGTTTGAACGAATCGAGGCCATCCGCGCGGCCAGCGTGGACCGGTATCGGGGCATCGCCAATCCCCGCGTGCTCGCTGGGGGCCTGGAGAGCCTGACGCTCGATGAGACCGTGGCCTTCGTGCGCAGCTTCATGCTGTTCTCGATGCTCGCCAATCTTGCCGAGGACCGCCAAGGCATGGCAGCGGAGCAGCAGCACGCTCTGGAGTCGGCGCTAGCCACGCTGAAGGCGCAAGGCGTCACCCCCGATACCGTCCGCGAACTCCTCAGCCGGGCCAGCATCGTTCCTGTCCTGACCGCACATCCGACCGAAGTCATGCGCAAGAGCATGCTCGATCACCGCAATCGCATCGCCGACCTGATGCGACTGCGCGATGCGGGCCGCGGCGAGACACCCGAGGGCGAGCTGATCGAAGACAGCATCACCCGGCAGATCACGCTGCTGTGGCAGACCAGGGCACTTCGCCGGGCCCGCCTGTATGTCGCTGACGAAGTCGATGTGGCACGGACCTATCTGCGCGACATCTTTCTGCCGGTCATGCCGACACTCTATTCGCGCTGGGAGCGCCTGCTGGGCGGGCGCCCACCGGCTTTCCTGCGCCTGGGGAGCTGGATCGGCGGCGACCGCGATGGTAATCCGCACGTCACGGCCGACTCGCTGCGATTCGCCCTGGAGCGCTCCTCGCAGCCGCTGCTCGCCCGGTATCTCGAGCAGCTGCACGCCCTCGGTGCCGAGTTGTCCATCTCCGGCGAGCTGGCCGCGGTGTCGCCGCAGGTCATGGCCCTGGCGGAAGGCGGGGGTGACACCAATCCGGCGCGGGCCGACGAGCCCTATCGTCGCGCCATCACCGGAATCTACGCTCGCCTGGCTGCGAACTACCAGGCACTCACCGGGCAGGCGCCGCCCCGGCCGGCCTCCGTGCGGGCCCAGCCTTATCCGGACCCGGAAGTCTTCCGGGGCGATCTGTCGGCCATCGAGCAATCGTTGCGGTCGCAGAATCCGGCGGGTTCGAAGGACTGGGGCCTGGTCACCCGACTGATCCGCACGGTCGATATCTTCGGCTTTCATCTCGCGACACTCGATCTGAGGCAGAACTCCGATGTGCACGCGCGCGTGGTCGGGGAGTTGCTCGAGGTGGCCGGCGTGACACCCGGTTACGCGGCGATGAATGAAGCCGCACGGGTGGACCTGCTGCGACGGGAGCTGGCGAGCGCGCGCCTGCTGGCGAGTCCCTTCGCCACTTACAGCCCCGAGACGAACTCGGAGCTGGCCATCGTGCGGGCGGTCGCCGAGGCTCACCGTCTCCACGGCGCACGCTGCATCACGACTTACATCATTTCCAAGTGCGAGAGTGTCTCAGACCTCCTCGAAGTCAACATCCTGTTGAAGGAAGCCGGTCTTTACCGCGGTTCGGGCGAGCCCGCGGCGGCCATCATGGCGGTGCCGCTGTTCGAGACGATCGGGGATCTGGAACGCGCTGCACAGGTCATGCGGGACTGGTTCGCCCTGCCTGAGATGGCTGCCATGGCCGCGCAGCGTGGATTTCAGGAAGTCATGGTCGGGTACTCGGATTCCAACAAGGATGGCGGCTATCTGACCTCGGTCTGGAGCCTGCAGCAGGCGGTGCAGGCGCTGGCGAAAGTGTTCGCGGAGAGCCGCTGTGGACTGCAGATCTTCCATGGACGCGGTGGCGCCGTGGGTCGCGGTGGCGGGTCATCCTTCGATGCCATTCGGGCCCAGCCGCTGGGCACCGTCAACGGCCGCATCCGGATCACCGAACAGGGCGAGATCGTCGCCGCGAAGTACGGTACGCGCGAAAGCGCCGCCCTGAATCTCGAGTCCATCACGGCCGCGACGCTGCTGGCCTCACTGCAGAAGGATGCGCTGTCCCAGTCGGATCGCCAGCGCTTCGGCGGGGCGATGGAGACGCTGTCGCAGGAGGCGTACCGCGCGTATCGGGGTCTGGTCTATGAGACTCAGGGTTTCCCGCAGTTCTTCCGGCAGATGACCCCGCTGGTGGAGATCGCGGAGCTGAAGATCGGTTCGCGCCCCGCCTCGCGGACGAACTCCGAGCGCATCGAGGATCTGCGCGCCATCCCCTGGGTATTCAGCTGGGCGCAGGCGCGGGTAATGCTGCCTGGCTGGTATGGCGTCGGCCAGTCGCTCGCCTCATGCAGCGATCTGTCGCTGCTGCGGGAAATGCACGAGGCGTGGCCCTTCTTTCGCGCAACGGTCGATAACCTCGAGATGGTGCTTTCCAAATCCGACATGAGTATCGCGGCACGGTACGCCACGCTGGTGGCGGATCGATCCGTTGCGGAGACACTCTTCGGCTGGATCCGTTCTGCGTGGCTGCAGACCCAGGACATGCTGCTGGCCGTGACGGGTCAAACCCGCCTGCTGGAGAAACATCCCGCACTGGAGGCCTCGATCCGCTTGCGCCTGCCTTACATCGAACCGCTCAACCTGTTGCAGGTGGAGCTGCTCAAGCGACACCGCGCGGGCGAGAAGGATCCGCGCGTCAGGGAAGGGATTCAGCTCTCGATCAACGCGATCGCCACCGCGTTGCGCAACAGCGGTTAGCCGAGGAAGTCGCAGTACCGATCGACGTGCGCGGCGAGATCGAGCGTGTGCTGTCTCGCCAGCCGCTCTGCCAGTTCCGTATCGCGCCGCTCCAGTGCCTCGATGATCTTCAGATGATCGACGATCGATCGCGAGGCACGGTCACTCTGCGAGATCGTCGCGCGGCGGATGGCTCGCACGTGCAACAGCAGATTGCGCGTGGCATCGATGATTGTCTGCGAGCCGCCCAGGCGAATCACCTCCGTGTGGAAAGCAATGTTGGCATCCGAATACTCGTCGAGATGCTCGGACGGGGGTGAATTCCTGAACTCGTCGAACAGGTGGCGCAGCTTGGCGATCTCCGCGTCCGAGGCGTGCTTCGTGGCGAGTCTGGCGGCCATCGACTCGAGCGCCGCCCAGACCTGGATCATCTCGATGATCTGGCGCTTCGATTTGCGGACGATGTAGATCCCGCGCCGCGGTATGGTGCGGATGAAACCTTCCTGCTCCAGCAGGGATAGCGCCTCGCGGATCGGCGTCCGGCTGACCCCCAACGCGCTGATGAGCTGACGTTCATCCAGACGCAACTCTTGCTTCGGGTTATAGATGTCGGTATCCGCGATGGCGGATTTCAGCAGGGCATACGCCTGGTCGCGCAGGCTGGTCGCATTCAGCGGCGTCAGCGTGAGCGAGGTGGCGGCGCGCTGCAGGAGGCTGGCCGTGTTCATTGCGGGAATCTTCTCTCCTTGAGCGTATGAGTATGGCCTGTCGGCGGCGCAGGACAAAAGTGGGTCCCTAAGCGCATGATTCGCCTGACCATTTCATCCCGTCGAGCCTGGCCAGGCGTTCCCGGGAGTGCGCCTGCGGACGGGCGTACCGTGACGGGAGCGGTGCGGTTTGCCGCACTGCGGAGAGCCACGTTCGTTTTCGTGAAATGTGGTATATCAGACGGACAATCCGAGGGGATGACATGAGCGGGACTACCCGTTCGCCGCGGCCCGGCCCTTTACCGCTCGCCAGTCCCTGGGTGCAGCTGATGATCGGCGTCATCTGCATGGCCTGCGTCGCGAACCTCCAGTACGGCTGGACACTGTTTGTCAATCCCATCGACGCGAAGTTTCACTGGGGGCGCACCGCCATCCAGGTGGCCTTCACCCTGTTCGTCCTGCTGGAGACCTGGCTGATTCCGGTGGAGGGCTACCTCGTGGACCGGTTCGGTCCGCGCTGGGTGGTCATCGGCGGCTCGGTCCTCGTGGCGCTTGCCTGGGTCATCAACTCGGTCGCCGCCTCGCTCTTCGTGCTGTATGCGGCGGCGGCAATCGGCGGCATCGGCACGGGCTGTGTGTACGGCACTTGCGTGGGCAACGCGCTCAAGTGGTTCCCCAGGCGCAGGGGCCTTGCCGCCGGAATCACGGCGGCAGGGTTCGGCGCGGGAGCGGCGCTCACCATCGGCCCGATCGCGACGATGATCAATCACTCCGGCTACGAGCAGGCCTTCTTCAGGTTTGGCCTGCTGCAGGGAGCGATCGTGTTCGTGATGGCGTGGGGCATGTGGGTCGCTCCGCCGGAGCTGCTGGCTTCCCGGCCCCGGCCTGGTCAGACCTCACGGGGCTACACACCGGGCGAGGTGCTGCGCAGCCCCTGTTTCTGGGTCATGTACCTGATGTTCGTACTGGTGGCGGCGGGCGGGCTCACGATGGCGGCGTCGATGGCGCCGATCGCCAGGGACCTCGGCATCGAGAAGTCTCCTGTCAGCCTGCTGGGATGGACCCTGCCGGCGTTGGTTTTCGCGCTGGCCCTCAATCGCATCCTGGACGGCCTGGGACGCCCCTTCTTCGGCTGGCTGTCCGATCAGATCGGCCGCGAACACACCATGGCGTTGGCATTCACGGCTGGCGCGGCAGCGCTGTTCACGCTCGGTCGCTCGGGAACCGATCCTGCGATCTTCGTGCTGGTGTCGGCGCTGTATTTCGGCGTCTATGGCGAGATCTTCAGTCTGTTTCCCGCCACCCAGGGTGACACCTTCGGCGCACGCTACGCCGCCGCCAATGCCGGCATGCTCTACACGGCCAAGGGCGCGGGAGCATTGCTGGTGCCGTTCGCCGCCGCGATAGCGAAGTCACGCGGCTGGGGCCCGGTGTTCACGCTGGCCATGAGTTTCAACCTGTGTGCCGCCGCGCTCGCGCTGCTCGTCTTGAAGCCGCTGCGCGTACGGCATTTCGCGGCGCAGCCTCCGGTGAAACCGGTGGCGCAATCAGTGACGCAGAGCTCTGGAGTACGGCATGGGTAAGGCATTGGATGGCGTCAGGATCCTCGATTTCACGCACGTGCAGTCCGGCCCGACCTGCACACAACTGCTGGCGTGGTTCGGTGCCGATGTCATCAAGGTGGAGCGACCTGGAAAGGGCGACGTGACGCGCGAGCAGCTACGCGACATTCCGGACGTCGACAGCCTCTACTTCACGATGCTGAACCACAACAAACGCTCGATCACCCTCGACACCAAGAGCGAAGCGGGCAAACAGGTGCTGGAGAGGCTGGTCAGGCATTGCGACGTGCTGGTGGAGAACTTCGCCCCTGGCGCGCTCGATCGCATGGGCTTTACCTGGGAGCGCATCCAGCGGCTCAATCCCCGCATGATCGTCGCCTCGGTGAAGGGATTCGGACCGGGCCCTTACGAGGACTGCAAGGTGTACGAGAACGTGGCGCAGTGTGCCGGCGGCGCCGCATCGACAACGGGCTTCGATGATGGTCCGCCATTGGTGACCGGAGCCCAGATCGGCGACAGCGGTACGGGACTGCATCTCGCGCTCGGCATCGTGGCGGCGCTCTATCAGCGCAATACGACGGGGCGCGGCCAGCGTGTGCTGGCCGCGATGCAGGACGGCGTGCTCAACCTGTGTCGCGTCAAACTTCGCGACCAGCAGCGACTGGCGCGTACCGGTGTCATGGAGGAGTATCCGCAGTACCCGCACGGTAAATTCGGTGATGCCGTTCCGCGGTCCGCCAATGCCTCAGGCGGCGGACAGCCCGGATCGATCGTGAAGTGCAAAGGCTGGCAGACCGATCCCAATGCCTACCTGTACTTCATCGCGCAGGCGCCGGTCTGGAAGGAGATCTGCAAGGTCATCGGCAAGGAGAACTGGATCACCGATCCGCTGTTCGCCACACCCAGCGCACGCCTGCCGCGTCTCAAGGAAGTCTTCGAAGGGATCGAAGCGTGGACGATCACCAGGACCAAGCTGGAGGCGATGCGACTCCTGAACGCGCACGACATTCCCTGTGGGCCCATCCTGTCGATGAAGGAGCTGGCCGAAGAGCCCTCGCTGCGTGCCACCGGAACGGTCGTGGAAGTGGATCACCCCAAACGCGGCAAGTACCTGACCGTCGGCAATCCCATCAAGCTGAGCGACAGTCCCAGCGAAGTGAAGCGCTCACCGCTGCTGGGCGAGCATACGGAGGAGGTGCTGGCGGAGCTGGGTTACGGCCCACCGGACATCGCCGCGCTGCGCTCGGGCAAGGTGGTCTGAACCGATGAGGATCGCGATAGTCGGTGTCGGTGCGATCGGCGGGTATCTCGGCGTGCGCCTCGCGCTGGCTGGCGAGGATGTGACATTCATTGCACGCGGCGCCAACCTCGAGGCGCTGCGCAGTCATGGCATCCGGCTCATCATGGCCGACGGGACGCAGGAGTCCGTATCCCGCGTCAACGCCATCGCGGATTACTCGGCCGCGGGACCCCAGGACCTGGTGATCCTGGCCATGAAGGCGCATCAGGTCGCGGCCGTGGCGCCGCACGTGCCGAAGCTGTTCGGTCCCGACACGGTGGTCGTGCCGATGCAGAACGGCATTCCCTACTGGTACTTCCACCGCCACGGCGGGTCCCTGGCTGGAACCACGCTCCGCAGTGTCGATCCGACGGGCGAGATCGGGGCCAGCATTGCGGGTGACCGCGTGATTGGCTGCGTCGTCTATCCTGCGGCCGAGCTGGTGAGCCACGGCGTCATTCGCCACGTGGAGGGAAACCGCTTCCCGGTGGGCGAACCCGACGGGAACGTCTCGTCGCGCGTCACGCGTGTTTCCGAGTGTTTCATCCGCGCCGGGCTGAAGGCGCCGGTACTGGAGGACATCCGCGGCGAGATCTGGCTGAAGCTCTGGGGCAACATGACTTTCAACCCCATCAGTGCGTTGTCACGCGCCACGCTGGCGGGGATCTGCCAGTACCCGCCGAGCCGCGCGCTGGCGGCCACCCTGATGGCGGAGGCCCAGGCCGTCGCGAACAAGCTCGGCATCACGTTCCGCGTTCCACTGGAGAAGAGAATCGCCGGCGCGGAAAAAGTCGGCCACCACAAGACCTCGATGCTTCAGGATGTCGAGGCCGGCCGCACCCTGGAAGTGGAAGCACTGGTGGGATCCGTGGTGGAACTCGCGAGGCTCACGCAAACGCCCACGCCACACCTGGATACCGTCTACGCGCTGGCCCAGCTCCTGGCGAAGGGCCTCGAGGATCAGCGGGCGCGCCAGTAGTTCTGCGCCGCCGCGACCCCACTGCCGGGCTCGATCCGCACACCCAGGTCCAGCATGGCCATCTCGGCGCCCGCGATGGCGCCGAGCACCATGAGTTCATTCAGGTCACCCAGATGACCGATGCGGAACAGCTTGCCGGCGACGCGCGCAAGTCCGGCGCCGAGCGCCAGGTTGTAGCGCTTGAACGCGTGCGAAATCACTTCGGCGCCGTTGATCCCCTCCGGCACCATGATCGCGGAGACCGTATCCGAGTACCACTGCGGCGCCACGGCGCACAGCTTGAGTTTCCAGCCCTGCAGTACCGCCGCCCGCACCCCGCCGGCCAGGTAGGCGTGACGTTTGAAGATGTTCTCCAGGCCTTCCTCGGCGATCAGCGCCAGGGATTCACGCAGGCCATACAACATCGGGATCGACGGGGTGTAGGGAAAGTAGCCAGTCGCGTTGGACGTCACCATGTCGCCGTAGTCGAAGTAGCAGCGCGGTGACTTGGCACCGCGCGCGGCCGCAAGCGCCTTCTGGCTCACGCAGGTGACCCCCATGCCGGCGGGCAGCATGAGTCCCTTCTGCGATCCGCTGACACAGACATCCACTCCCCACTCGTCCATGCGGAAATCGATGCTGGCCAGCGCGCTGACCGAATCCACGAACAGCAGTGCGGGATGCTTGACGCTGTCCATGGCCTTGCGCACGGCCGCGACATCGCTGGTGACGCCCGTGGCGGTTTCGTTCTGACACACGAGCACCGCCTTGATCCGATGCTGGCGGTCGGCGGTGAGCGCGGCCAGGTAGCGATCGACCGGCGCGCCCTCGCCCCAGGGCGTCTCGAGAATCTCGACCTCGAATCCGAGCCGCTGGCACATGTCCACCCACAGGTGGCTGAACTGGCCGAAACGCGCCGCGAGGACCTTGTCCCCGGGATTGAGGCAGTTGGTCAATGCCGCTTCCCAGCATCCCGTCCCGGAGGAGGGGAACAGCAGCGGCGTGCCCGTGGTCGTCTTGAAAACCGGCTTCAGTCCCTCGATGCAGGCGCGTGTCAGCGCAGGGAAGTCCGGCGAGCGATGATCCTCCATGGCCACGTGCATGGCGCGCAGCACGCGGTCCGGTACGTTGGAGGGTCCGGGAACGAAGAGAAAGTTACGGCCAGCCATCGGGGCTCCTGTCTCAGTTTCAGGCGGTTCGACTTCGCCGGTACGGGCCTTGCCCCCATTCGCAGCCCGTGCCTCGAGGTATCAGACGGTCAGGACGATCTTGCCTACGTGGTTCGAACTCTCCATGAGGCGATGCGCCTCCGCGGCATCGGCCAGCGGAAACGTCGCGTGGATGATCGGTCGGACGCGGCGCGAAGCCAGCAATGGCCACACATTCTCATGGACGCCCTCGGCAACCTGCGCTTTCTGCGCCACGGTGCGCGGTCGCAGCGTCGAGCCGGTCAGGGTCAGGCGCTTGGCCATGATCATGCGCATCTTGATTTCCGCACGAGCGCCGCCGAGCACCGCGATGACGACAATGCGACCCTCCATCGCGGCAGCATCCAGGTTCCGCTGCACGTACGGACCGGCCACCATGTCGAGGATCACATCCACGCCCTTGCCTTCAGTGGCGTGGTTGACGACCTCGACGAAGTCCTCGGTCTTGTAGTCGATACCCCGCACGGCGCCAAGCTCCTCGCACGCACGGGCCTTGGCATGAGTACCGGCGGTCGCGAAAACCCGCGCTCCCATGGCGGTCGCGAGCTGGATCGCTGTTGTGCCGATGCCGCTGGTGCCTCCATGGATCAGGACCGTGTCGCCCGCTTTGCAGTGGCCGCGCTCGAACAGGTTGGTCCACACCGTGAAGAAGGTCTCCGGGATGGCGGCTGCTTCCACCAGGCTCAGGCCCGCGGGAATCGGCAGGCACAGCGGCGCCGCAGCCACCGCATACTGGGCGTAGCCACCGCCGGACAGAAGGGCCGTCACCTGGTTGCCGAGCGCGAGTCCGGAGACGGTCTCACCGAGCGCCACGACTTCACCGGCCACTTCAAGACCGGGAATATCGGAGGCACCGGGTGGCGGTGGATACCGGCCCTGCCGCTGCATCACATCCGGGCGGTTGACACCCGCGGCCGCGACACGAATCAACACTTCACCGGCCCCGGGCCGCGGCAGCGGTCGGGTGGCGGGCTTGAGCTGCTCCGGACCGCCCGGGGTCGCAATCTCGATCGCGACCATCTCTTGCGGCAGGTTGGCCATGTGCCCCGCCGGTTATTCCGGCTGCGCCGTGGGCGCGCTGCCCGCAGCGGTCGCGGCGCCCCCGCTCGCGGCGCCCCCGCTCGCGACGCCCCCGCTCGCGACGCCTTGTGGCGGTGCCGATCTGCTTTGCGCGGGAGTGACGATCACCTTCGCCATCGCCGCGCGCGGCAGGTCATCCAGTCCCTGCTCGCCGTGCGCAACGGCATCCAGGATCTTCTGCCGCATCCGCGGCGTCCAGTACCGGTTGATGTGCCCGGCGATGCCGGCAATCGCCTCCTCGCGCTTGGGTTCGGCGCGGAAGAAGTTGCCGATGTCGTTCGCCATCTGCACCAGGTGTTCGACGGACTCGTGAGTCATGCCTGCCCTACTTGGCGAACACGTCCGCGCCCTTCAGCAGACTCTCCTGGGTCTCGCTGAAATCGCGGAAGCGCCTCTGCCACTCCGAGGGCTGTGTCACGCGCGTGGCCTGGACCGCCGTCACTTTGTATTCCGGGCAGTTGGTTGCCCAGTCACTGCTGTCAGTGGTGATGACGTTGGCTCCCGATTCCGGGAAGTGGAACGTGGTGTAGACGACGCCGGGCTGCACGCGCTCGGTGACTCGGGCGCGCAGCACCGTGTCGCCGGCGCGGCTGGCGATACCGACCCAGTCTCCTTCCGCGATGCCGCGCTCCTCAGCATCGTGCGGATGGATTTCCAGCCGGTCCTCATCGTGCCAGACGTTGTTGGCGGTGCGGCGTGTCTGCGCACCGACGTTGTACTGGCTCAGGATGCGGCCGGTCGTGAGGATCAGCGGGTATTTCGCGTTGACCTTCTCGCGGGTCGGCACGTACTCGGTGACCAGGAACTTGCCCTTGCCGCGCACGAAATGATCGATGTGCATCGTGGGCGTTCCGTCGGGATGCTCCGCATTGCACGGCCACTGGATGCTGCCCAGCTCGTCGATGCGCTTGAAGCTCACATTCGTGAACGTCGGCGTCAGCCGCGCGATCTCGTCCATGATCTCCGACGGATGCCTGTAGTTCATCGGATAGCCCATGGCGTTCGAGAGCAGCTGGGTGATTTCCCAGTCCGCGTAGCCCGACTTCGGCTCCATGATCTTGCGTACGCGCGAAATGCGCCGCTCCGCGTTCGTGAACGTGCCGTCCTTCTCCATGAAGGAGGAGCCCGGCAGGAATACGTGCGCGAACTTGGCGGACTCGTTCAGGAACAGGTCCTGGACGATGACGCATTCCATCGAGGTCAGCGCGGCGGTGACGTGCTGCGTGTTCGGATCCGACTGGGCGATGTCCTCGCCCTCGATGTACAGCCCCTTGAACTCGCCATCCAGGGCCGCCTCGAACATGTTGGGAATGCGCAGTCCGGGTTCGCTCTGCAGCGGCAGACCCCACGCCTGCTCGAACTCATGCCGCACGGCGTCGTCCGAGACGTGCCGGTAGCCGGGGAACTCGTGCGGGAATGAACCCATGTCGCACGACCCCTGCACGTTGTTCTGGCCGCGCAGCGGGTTGACGCCCACGCCCTCGCGACCGACGTTGCCGGTGGCCATCGCGAGGTTCGCGATGCCCATGACCATGGTGGATCCCTGGCTGTGCTCCGTGACACCCAGTCCGTAGTAGATGGCGCCGTTGCCGGCGGTCGCGTAGAGGCGCGCGGCGGCGCGCACCGTGGCGGCCGGAACGCCCGTCACCTTCTCCATCGCTTCGGGCGAGTTGCGCTCCTGCGCCACGAAATCGCGCCACTTCTCGAACGAATCGATCTCGCAGCGGGCACGGACGAAGTCCTCCTTGACCAGACCCTCGGTGACCACGACATGCGCCATGCTGTTGATCAGGGCGACATTGGTGCCCGGCATGAGCTTCAGGTGGTATTCGGCCTCGATGTGCGGGGTCCGCACCAGGTCGATGCGGCGGGGGTCGGCCACGATCAGCTTCGCGCCTTCGCGCAGCCGGCGCTTCATCTGTGAAGCGAACACCGGATGACCGTCCGTCGGGTTGGCGCCGATCACGAAGATCACATCGGCCTTCATGACCGAATCGAAATCCTGCGTGCCGGCGGATTCGCCCAGCGTCTGCTTCAGGCCGTAACCGGTGGGTGAGTGGCAGACGCGCGCGCAGGTATCCACGTTGTTGTTGCCGAAGCCGGCGCGTACCAGCTTCTGCACCAGGTAGGTTTCCTCGTTGGTGCAGCGGGAGGAGGTGATTCCGCCGATGGAGTCGCGGCCATACTTCTTCTGGATACGCTTCAGCTCGCCGGCCGCGTACGCGATCGCCTCCTCCCAGGAGACCTCGCGCCACGGATCGCTGATCTGCGCGCGGATCATGGGCTTGAGGATGCGGTCCGGGTGCGTCGCGTAACCGATCGCGAAACGTCCCTTGACGCAGGAATGGCCGTGGTTGGCGTGCCCGTTCTTGTTGGGCACCATGCGCACCAGCTCCTCGCCCTGCATTTCGGCACGGAACGAGCAGCCCACGCCGCAATAGGCACAGGTGGTGATGACGCTGTGCTCGGCCTGGCCTTTCTCGATCAGAGACTTCTCCGACAGGGTCGCCGTCGGGCACGCCTGCACGCAGGCGCCGCACGAGACGCACTCGGAGTCCATGAACGGCTGGTCTTCGCTTGCGGCGACCTTCGAATCGAAGCCGCGCGCCTGGATCGTCAGGGCGAACGTGCCCTGCTGCTCCTCGCAGGCGCGTACGCAACGTGAGCAAACGATGCACTTGCTGGGATCGAACGTGAAGTACGGATTGCTCTCGTCCTTCTTTGCATCGAGGTGGTTCGCACCCTCATACCCGTAGCGTACTTCGCGCAGACCCACGACACCCGCCATGTCCTGCAGCTCGCAGTGGCCGTTGGCGGGGCAGGTGAGGCAGTCCAGCGGGTGATCGGAGATGTACAACTCCATCACGCCGCGACGCACCTCGGCGAGTTGCTTGTTCTGGGTCGTGACCTTCATTCCCGGCGCGACCAGCGTCGTGCAGGAGGCTGGCAAGCCCTTCATCCCCTCGATCTGCACGAGGCACAGGCGGCAGGAGCCGAAGGCTTCGAGCTGTTCGGTCGCGCACAGCTTCGGGATCTTCACGTCCGACAACGCCGCGGCGCGCATCACCGAGGTTCCCTCGGGTACGGTGACCTCGTTGCCGTCGATAGTCAGTGTGACCATCCTGGCGCTCGCGCGCGCCGGAGTACCCAGATCCTGTTCGCTGATTGATAACATGATGTGATCCTATCCGCCGTGCCCGGCCGCGGCCGCGCGGCCGGATTTGCGGAAGTCCTCGGGAAAGTGATTCAGGGCCGACAGCACCGGGAAGGGAGTGAGTCCCCCCATGGCGCACAACGAGCCATGGATCATGGTCTGGCACAGATCGCGCAGCACCGTCTCCTGCTTCTCGGGCTGCTCGCCGGCGAGCAGGCGGTCAATGACCTCCATGCCGCGGGTTGAGCCGATCCGGCAGGGCGTGCACTTGCCGCAGGATTCGATGGTGCAGAACTCCATCGCGTAGCGCGCCTGCGCGGCCATGTCCACTGTGTCGTCGAACACCACGAGTCCGCCGTGGCCCAGCATGGCCTTGATCTCGGCGAAGGCCTCGTAGTCGATCGGCGTGTCGAATTGTGATTCGGGCAGATAGGCGCCCAGCGGTCCACCGACCTGCACGGCGCGGATGGGGCGGCCGCTGAGGCTGCCACCGCCATAGTCATATAGGAGCTCACGCATCGTCAGGCCGAAGGCCCGCTCGACGAGTCCGCCGTATTTGATGTTGCCCGTGAGCTGCAGCGGCAGGGTGCCACGCGAGCGACCCATGCCGAAGTGTTTGTAATAGTCGGCGCCGCGATCGAGGATGATCGGCACGGACGCGAAGGTGATGACATTGTTGATCACACTGGGCTTGCCGAACAGGCCCTTCAGCGCCGGCAGGGGCGGCTTGTAGCGCACCATGCCGCGCTTGCCTTCGAGCGACTCGAGCAGCGCAGTCTCTTCGCCGCAGATGTAGGCGCCCGCGCCCATGCGGACCTCGAGATCGAAGCTGTGCTGCGAACCCTGGATGTTTTCGCCGAGGTAGCCGTTGCGGCGGGCTGTCACGATCGCATCTTCCAGCGCACGCTGCGCGTCCGGATATTCGAAGCGCAGGTAGATGTAGCCTCGCGGCGCGCCGGTCGCGATACCGGCAATCGTCATGCCCTCGATCAGCACGAACGGATCGCCTTCCATCAGCATGCGATCGGAAAAGGTCCCGGAGTCGCCTTCGTCCGCATTGCAGACGACGTACTTCACCGGACCCGGCGCGCCCATCACCGTCTTCCACTTGATGCCGGCCGGAAACGCCGCACCGCCACGGCCGCGCAAACCGGACTCGGTCACCGCGGTGACAATGGCCGCCGGCTGCATCTGCAGCGCGTTCTTCAGACCGCGATAACCACCGTGCTGGAGGTAATCCTGCAGGCTGCGCGGATCAGTGAGGCCAACACGGGCGAATGTCAGGCGCTCCTGTTTCTTGAAGTACGGGATCTCCGCAGTCGGGCCGTGATACA
>DATKLO010000252.1:0-16390 GCA_035542375.1 Steroidobacteraceae bacterium
CCTCAGATCGGTAGACCTCGCGCAGGTACGCCTGAGTTTCCAACCGTCCGCCTGATCGGCGCACGAACACAGGGTCAAGGCCCGAGAGCTCGGTGACGCGTTTGACGATGCGCTCGATCGCCTGTGCGTCCGAACGTCCCTTAAGCAAGTCCTGGACGTAGTCGCCTCGCGTGTAGTTGATGATGTCAGCCATCGCGGCGTTGCTGAGCTTGCCCTGCCGCTCAAGATTCGCTGCCGAGATGCTCGGCAACGTCAGCATCCAGGGCAGCGGAGACAGGTCACCGTTGTTTGACGCACCGGGGTCGAGATAGGGTGACACCAGCACCATGCCACTGAGCCCCACGCCCAGGCGGGTCTGCAGGAAGTGAGTGATGCGCGGGCCGCGGAATCCACCGTAACTTTCGCCGACCAGGTACTTCGGCGACGTCAGCCGCTCGTTCTTCACGAGCCAGTCGAAGATGATGCGCGAGAGATACTCGACGTCAGCCTTGGGATTGTAGAAACGCTTCTTCGCTTCGGCCTCTGGCACGAGCGAATAGCTGAAGCCCGTGCCGACCGGGTCGATGAATACCAGGTCCGTGAAGCTCAGCCAGCTACCCGCATTGTCTTTCGGGATGGGATTGTCGGAAGGGCTGTCACCCTCCGCGCCGAACTGGACGCGCTTCGGGCCGATGGCGCCGAGGTTCAGATACACCGACGAGGCGCCGGGACCGCCGTTGAGCGCGAACGTCACTGGCCGATTGGCGCCGGGGATCGTGTAGGCGGTAAACATGACGTTGGCGATGGTCTTGCCCTTCTCATCCATCACCGGGAGCGAGCCGACGGTGGCGTCGTACTTCAGGGCGCGGCCGGCAATCGTCGCGGTCTCGTGGATGGTCTTGTCGGCGGGAAACGGCGCGATCTGGATGTCGCCGTCCTTCGGCTTCTCCGCGCTCTTCCCTTCCTCCTTGGTTGCAGGCGGCGGGGATTCCTTGTCCTTGGCGATGGCCGGCAGGGTGGCGGTTACGCAGATCAGCACGAGCAACGCAAGCAGCGGTCTGTACATGAGTAGTCCCGTATTCTGTTTGGCGCGCGAGGCGTCGGATGGGAGTCAGGCCCCGTTTGGCCGCGCACTCTAGCAGGCGCGGCGCTCGCGTTCGATAGCGTCAGCCCGTGCCGTTCCGGGTGGGATCATTCGATGCTAGGCGCCTCAGAGTTGCGAGCAGTCTGGGAAGACGCGCCTGGCTGGCCGAATCGCGGGGCAGGTGTCCCGGCAGCGCGGTGAGAAATTCATCCTGGCGAAGCAGTTCCGTCATGCGGCTTCCCAGGTAGTCCCGAAGTTCAGGGTCCGAGGCTGCGACCTCGTTCATCAGTTCTTCGCGGCCGTCGATGAGGGTCACGATGTCCTCCAGGTCGTGGCTCGCCAGAAAATCGCCCTCTCCTCGGTCAAGGAAGGCCTCCATTTTGGTGGCGAGAAATAAAGGACCGGTGAGCGTCCGGAGGGTCCGGCCGCTTGGCAACCTACGGGGAACGGCGGTCTTGACGGCCAGGGGATACCACCGATTGTGAAAGCTGAGCACATTGGGTCCCGAGGGCATCAGGTCCAGCTGCAACCCGCGAAAATGCCAGCGGCAAATCACTTCCGGATCAGGTTCAAACTTTCTTTTGCGCAGTCTCGCCTCAACGAGCTGGTATTCCCGGATCGTTGTCGCTTCGGCGACGACGTCCACATCCATGGTCACACGGACCGATTGAACCCGGGTTGCAGTCACCAGCAGCCCTGTTGCGCAACCACCGATGAATACGAGGTCGTCGGCAACGTCTCCCAGCAGCTCGACCATAGTGTCGAGCAGTTCCGCGTTCGGATCGTGAATCGGGCCGGCATTCATTTCAGTCGCGCCTCGAGCATCCGTCTTGCCATCTCGCGCTCGCGTGCCTGTCCGATTCTCATTGCGTCGAACAGCGCCACCAGTTCATAGAGCCCGGTATCCTCCTTCGCCGCTGCCGGCAGACCCGGGTACAGTGGCAACAGGGTCTGGCCTCGAACCCTGCCGTCCGGATCAGGCCACACCGGCGGCAAGTCGGCGTTCCCGGTGAACTTGTCCTTTAGCGGTGGCACGGCATGGGCCGTCGGTGTCCCCATGACAAGCTCACCGCGTACTGGCGGATAGACGTACGGCGCGCCATCGATCAGAAATCGGCGCAGTGCGCTGGTGACAGGCCGGATCGCGCCATCCACGGACACAGCCAACCTGGCGGCAATCAAGCGTTGTACCGCCGCATGTGCTTCGAACTGCGATAGGCGCATGGTCTTGCCCAAGGCGGCATAGCTCAGACGCTCCGGTCCGAGCACGAAGAGCTTGAGCGCCACTGCGATATCCTGTGGCTTCAGCATCCATTGCCGACCGGCGCTGCGTCGGAGTGCAGCGGAATCGTTCTTTGGGGCGGGACCTTCCATATGCGATATGCATATAGCATATGATCGACGGGAATACCACCCGACAAATGAGCCGGATTCCCAGGATTCAGCGCGGAACGCTATCTGTCGAACGGTGCTCGGGTCCGTGGTAGCGCGCCAGCTCGCTGAGCCGTATGCGGACCGACTGCGAATCGAGCCCGGGACCCAGGTGCTGGCAGATGAAGGCGCTCAGATGCGCGGCCCCGATACTGGCGCCGGCCGCCGCTTCACCCGGGAGGGTCGGGGCGGCACCAAAGTCGGCCTGGGCGGTCTGCAGCACGGAAATCTCGCCCACTGCGCAGCGGGCATCTCCGGTGGCGCGGATGACTCCCGGATAAGCCGCCGGGAAGGTGCGATTACCTCGTGCCGGCGAAGAAGCGACGAGAATGCTGCCTGCTGTGAGAGCGTGGGCCACTGCGTCCGCGAGAACTGGTCGGTCCTCCTGCAATCCCAGGCTCAGATGAATCAGATGCGCCCGAGCTGCCACGGCCCAGCCAATGGCGGCCGCCACCGCAGCCGGTGTGGTCCGCCGTGAGGCGTCGATGACCTGTGCAACGAGGAATTCGCAGCTTGATCTGGCATCGATGATGCGGGCGACGCGTGTGCCGTGCCCGATGGGATCAGCCTCCGCCGAAGCTTCCTGCACATCATTGCCGGTGTCGAGGAACCGACGGGAATCCGCGACGAACCGTGCGGCCCCTTCCGAGAGCCCGCTATCGATGAGCGCAACACGCCACATCTCAGGCATGCGCGTGGGCGGATGACGGCAGCAGTCGTCCTTCACGCATCTCCAGGATCAGATCGGGCCGCAGCACGCGCGCTGGTGCATGGCTCACGATGATCCGTGTGCAGTGACCGAACTGCTCGTCGATCACGTCCTGGAGGGCTTGCGATGACTCGGCATCCAGATTCGTCAGAGCCTCATCCAGCACGATGACACTCGGCCTGCGCACGATTGCTCGCGCAACCGCGATCCGTTGACACTGGCCGGTGGAGAGCCCATGGCCGCCGCTCCCCACCAGGGTGGCGAACCCCTCCGGCAGAAGCTCGACCACATCCGTCACGCCGGCACGGCGCGCCGCCTCCAACACCGACTCCTCCGGCGAGTCGAAGTTACCGTAACGTAGATTCTCGAGCACGGTTCCGCGGAAGATGAGCGGCTGCGAACTCAACACCTCGATGGACCTGCGTAAAGCCGGGAGGTCGTACTCACGGATATCGGCTCCATCCAGCAGGATGCAGCCGGCATCCACGGGCACGAAGCGGCGCAGCGCATCGACCAGGGTGGACTTGCCGACTCCGGAGGCTCCATGAATCACGACCTTGCTCCCACGCGGGATATCGAGGGAGCAGTCTGAAAGCAATTCGGCGCCACAGGTCGCGCGCCCCAGCGTCACCCCATGGAGGGAAAGCGCGCCCCCGCTTGCGTCGGGCAGCCTGCGGTGGGCGCCGCCCCGAGCGCCACCCCGACCTTCTCCCTCGATCTCACCGGCGCGCCGGGGTTGTGGAACGTTTTCCGTGCCGGCGGGTTGCGCCAGCAGTTCCTCCACGCGGTCCAGGCTGACGACCGCACGCTGGTAGGCCGTGTAGAGATTGAGCAGGGATACCGCCGAGCCCGTGCCACGCGACAGGTAAGCCAGGAAAGCGACCAGGGTACCGACCGTGACATCTCCTTCGATCACGCGATAGCCGCCGTATACGAATACCGATGCAGTGGCCATGTGTGAGAGCAAACCGGAGATGCCACCCAGAACGTAGCTGACGATCTGCACCGACAGCAGACGGGACAGATAGGTCTGATTCAGGCCTGTCAGTCGCTGTCTTTCATGATCCTCAGTGACCGCGCCCTGAATACCCTTGACGTTGCTGAGCGTCTCGAACAGAAACTGTGCGACAGAGCTGGCCTGCTCGCGGAGCGCCCGGGTGCGTTTGGCGATGAGCGGTCGCGCCCAGCGCCGCACCGCCAGTTGAAGCGGCAGGACGGCTGCGGCCACCAGGGCGAGCTGCCAGCTCATCGCCACCATGATGATCGCGGCTCCCGCCAGCAACAGGACGCCGTTCACGAACGCGAGCAGCGTATCGGTGCTGAAGCGCTGGATCTCGGCCACGTCGCCGTCGAGCCTTGTCACCAGATCGCCCGTGGGCCGCTTGCGGAAGAAGGACGGCGGCAGAGACAGCAGGTGCGCGTACACATTCTCCCGCAAGGCGAACAGCATCCGTCCCGAAGCCCGCACATACAGCCAGCGCGTGAATCCGCCGATCAGGAACGACAGGGCGGCCAGCGCGACGACCGTCAGGCACAGCTCCACGAGCAGCGGGAAATTGCGGGCCAGCAGCCCTCGATCGATGATGAGTTTCGACAGATACGGCAGGGCGATCGCCAGCGCCGAGCTGATCAGGGTCAACAGGAGGACGACCGACAGCGCCGGCAGCTGCCGGCGCACATAGGGCCACAGCCAGCGCCAGCGCGCGCCCAGAGACCGATCGCTGTCAGACGTACTCACGGAGGTGCAGCTCCGCCAGTCACGACTGTGGTCTCGCGCGGCGTCGGTTCAACGGCGAATGACACGGGGCGAGGTGATGGACTGGTCGCCGCAGCCCGTGAGTCTGATGTTCGCCTTCTTGTCGAGCGTGACCGAATCGAACACCGTCACATCGCACATCGCTCCGGCCGCGTAGACCTCCGAGCCGTCGGTGGAAACCAGCACGGCGTAGTAGGTGTGATCCAAATCGACCCGCTTGGTCAACGTATTGGTCCGGGTGTCCACCTTGGTGAGCTGTGAGTAGACGCCGTAGGCTTCGGTGCGCGTCGGACCGAGCACCATCGAGAAGATGAGTGCAGCCGTGTCCTCGAAGTCGTGGTACTGCAATTCGCCGCTGGCGAGATCGAGTGTCATCAATGCCGTTTTCGGAACCGGATCGGCCTGTCCGGCCGACGGCGGCACCGAGCTGTAGACAGGCGTCGAGAAAACACCGGTGGGTTCGCTCACCGGCCAGAACGCCAGGACGTCGGGGATCGTGTGGTTGGTGTAGGTCCAGTTGCGGATGCCCTGCTCGGCCAGCTGTCGGCCTGTCTGGACATCGAACTCGTAAAGCTCGAAGCCCACGGCGAAGAAGGATTTGCCGTCCTTGCGTGACAGCAGCGTGTGCACACGGCGCGGAGCCGGAAACTGTCGCACGGGCTTGGCGCCCACACCCGCGTCAGTGCGGAACACGGCAAAGCGGGTTTCCTCGACGTGATCCTCGCTCAGGCCCAGCTTGACGGGCAGCTCGTACACGATCAGCTCACGACCGTCCGGCGTCACGTCGAAGGAAAACAGACACTTCACGCGCTCGCCGGGTGAGGACAGGTCGGCGCGGAACACCTGCCTGCCGGTGTCGAGATCGATTCCGGCGATGCTCTCCATCTTGTTGACGAGTACGTAGGCGATGCGGCCGTTGGGGGACGGCACGATGGTACCCACGAAATTGCGGGCATCCGGAATGGTGAACTCCGAGCGGATGCGCCGTTCCGCGGCATCGATCACGAACAGCCGATCGGGCTTGGCACCGGTGACGATATAGTCCTTCAGGGCTGGCGCGCGCGTCGCGGCCTGCGCGGGCGGCGCGGCAACCAGCGCCAGCATCGCGCTCACCGCCAGAAGCAGGGCCAGTCTCAGTGAAGAGTGCGGGACGAGGGTCATGCGCGGAATGTTCGGGGTCATCGTCGGTCGCCTACTTCTTGGGAAACACGGCCTCGAGCTGCCGCCAGTCATCCTGCGCGGAAGGAGCACCGCTGCCCCAGTCGGGGTAGGTGTTCATGGTGTCGGGCACCTGCGCAGGCCACCAGCAGGGATCCGAACAGCCGTACAGGTCGGCCTCCATGGGCTGACACAGCGAGGCGACACCGCCGAACGGGTCCACCTCCCAGCCCGGATCGAAAGTCGTGGCGCAACCGGCCACTGATTCCATGGCGAGCACCTCCGGCACATGTCCGGATTGCGCGGCATCGAGCAGCAGGCCGGCCTTGCGGTTCGTCGGTTTCATGCCACTCATGAGAGGGCCCTCCGGGGTTCGAGATGGGTACGGAAGAAGTCCGGGTTGCGGCTGAGAATCCGCGTGTAGATGCCTACACCGAAATCCACCCAGCGGCGCAAAAGGTTGCAGTAGTGATACGTGCGATGCAGTGGATCGCCAAACCGCGCATAGGCTTCGTGGTAGCAGCCGCCCGCGCACAGGTTACGGATGCGGCATGTCGCACAATGGGTGCCGCTGCGGTCTGCCGCGCGGGAGAGGAAGTCGCCGAGGCGGCCCGCGTCGATGCCCTCTGTCACGTTGCCGAATGTGGGCAGGTCCGAACCGGTGAAGCGGTGGCACAGGTTGAGCCCGCCATCCTTGTCCACCGCCAGCAGGCCGACACCGGCCCCACAAGGCAGCGCCTTGCGGCGCCCTTCGTGCAGATCGGTAAGCAGCTGGTGCATGTTGGAGAAGCCGTTGTTGCGCCCGCGCAGGGCGTGCTGCAGGTAATCCTCACCCAACCGCTCGAAGGCCGCGTGCACTTCGTCGAGATCGGATTCCGAAAGGACGTGCGCGGTGTTGCTGGCTGAAGTCACGGGCGCGTAGCCGACTTCGTGGAATCCGAGCTCGCCGCGCAGATGCGCGTGGATCGCCTCGACCTCGACCGTCCCGCCGGATAGTGTGACGCGCGCACCGACGGGCTTCGACCGATACCGGTCGAGCAGCATGCGCGCCTTGCGTGCCGCTATCTCATAGGTGCCCTTGCCACCGACGGTGCGGCGATGGCGATCGTGAATCACCCTGGGGCCATCCATGCTGATGGAGATGCCGAAGCGGTGCGCGTCGAAATACTCGACCAGCTCGGCGGTCAGCAAAGTCGCGTTGGTGGTGAGCGAGAAGTCGACCTGCTTGTGTTGCTGCGTCGCCTTCTGTTCGGCGTAGTCCACTACTTCGCGGATGAGCGGCATATTGGTCAGCGGCTCACCGCCGAAGAAGACGATGCCGATGGAGTCTCTCTCCCGGGCCTGCTGCAGCAACAGATCCACGCTGCGCGAAGCGGTGGCGAAGTTCATGCGCTCGCCGCGGGCGGGTGTCTGCAGATCCTCCTTGTAGCAGTACGTACAGCTCAGGTTGCAGCCCGTGTTGACGTTGAGCACCAGCGTGCTGAGCGGATAGTTGTCGATCTTCACGCGGCCGGGGTTGATGGGCCGGCGGGCACCGCGCTCCTGCAGCACTTCCAGGTCAGCCAGCTGATCGACGAACTCGTCCACCGCTTGCGCAGGGAACCGGCCGTCCATCGACGCCCGCAAGGCCTGCGATTCGAATTCCGCGCCGCTTTCCATGGCCGCGATGACCGCCTGACCCAGCTCGTCGAGCTCGAACAGGGCGGTCGTCGGTACGTGCAGCAGCATCGCCCGGCCGTCGAACCTGACGACATGACCGTTGGCGGAGTTGTAAGCCAGGGTACGTGATTGCATGTGCGGCTCGGTGGATATGCGGCTCAGTAGATGGGCGGTGTGTTCCAGCGCTGCACGGTGACGATCAGATGTGCCTTGCCGCTGACCGTTTCGGGCACGCCGCTGGCCGTCGCCACGATGGCCAGGTCGCCGGCATTGTTGGCGCTGAACTTGCGCTCGGGATTGGGGCCCGCACCCGCCGGCAGGAAGCGGCCTGACGAGTCGATCCGTCCAGCGAACTTCTCGTCCTGCGCCGCCTTGGCCTGGTCGTTGAAGGGCTCCGCGCGCCAGGTGACGGCCGGTGTGCCCAGCCGGATGGCTTCCGGCTTACCGCCGGCACCCGGCACATCGATGTAGGCCACCGCCTCGAACTGTGCAGTTACCGGATCGATTTTGCCTCCGCCCACGCGCGCGATCCCGAACGCCGGGGTGACATCGAGACGATCGATGTGATCGTAGATGGCGAAAAGTCGGTCGGCGCGTGTCTTGCCCACCGTCACTTCGCGATAGCCGCGGGTAGCGGCTGCGGGAACGTTCAGCTCCACGGTCACGCTCTCCGCGGTGCGGGCCAGCACGCGCGTCTTGATCCCCTTGCCGAAGCTGACGGCGCCGTCGAGTCCCGAGCCAAACACTGTGACGCGGCTGGTCGTGCCCGCGCGGGCCGACACCGGCATGACCGCGAGGATCTGATGATCGCCCGCGCGCACCGCGGTCCAGTCGGAGCCGATCTCGGCGTGAGCGGTCTCAAACCACCGGCCGGACAGCGACTGTCCATCCTCGGACAGCGCATAGACTTCATGGATCTCGCGGCCCGACAGCTGCGCGGTGCCGCGCCACTCGAACCCGGTATAGACGATCGACTTGGAGTCGCCGCTGAGATGCATTCCGGCGTCCGTGTCCAGCGAGTACGTCGCCGCATACTCGCCCTCCCCGGTCTTGCGGATGGTTGCAACACCCCAGTAGTCGCCGCGGCCGGGTTCATGGCCGCGGACCAGCCAGCGTCCCTCTGGCGAGACTCGCGGATGTTTCTGCCAGTCGGCCCAGGCCTGCGTCTGGAACGGGAAGAGTTTTCCGAGTTCGGCCGGAGCGACGGTGCTGGCGGTCTGCCACCAGTAGCGATCACGCGCATTCTGGTGATACTCGATCGTCGGCCATTGCGCCAGGTGCCAGTGGACGTGCTTGAGCCAGTCGTCGGCGTCGCGGCGCTGAAGGGCGACCCTTGCGGCTGAGTGACATCGCGCGCAGAGAGTCTGCAACTCACCCGGCAGCGTCATGTCCTGCACGTTGGGTCTGCGCTCGAGGGCATAGCGCGCAGGTTTTGTCTCCGATGGAGCCAGGCCCTGGGTGTCCGCCAGATAGCGAATGAGAGTCGAGCGGTCATCGTCGGAGATCTGTGCCTGATGCAGATGCTGCATCCGGACAATCGTCATCAGCCATCCTTCGGGTGTCTTGCGGATCTCACTGATGCGCGCGAAGTGGTCGGGCGTGCTTTGCTGATGGCACGCGCCACAATGCTCGCGCAGGATCTGCAGACCGGGCGCTACGGTCTGCCCGGCTGAACCTGGATCCACCTGTGTCTGGCTCGCAGCTGCCGGTGCCTGCTCCGCGGGTGCGGCGCTCGCCGCGAGCGACGGCATCGTCAGCATGCAGGCGCTGACCGAGACGAATCGGCGCAACAGGCGCCTGGTCGTGCAACTTCCCATCTCAAACCTCTTGCTGGAGAACCGCTGGTGCGGGCATCCACATGCCGCGCGGCCACGCCGGACTGACCCATACCCGCCGCACCTCGATGCGCTGACGGTTGAGCACCGGGCGCATCTCGAAGCGTCCGGGGCCTTTTTCGGTTGTCTCTGCCTCGAGTGCCAGGTGCTCGTAGGCGGACGCTGTTTGCTGCCAGAACGGACGCGAAGTGCGTTCGGCCTGCTGGCGATAGAAGCTGCCAGCCGCCGTTACGCAGCGACGCCAGAGTTCGGCGGCGCGCTCATCGAGGAAGCGCGCGATCTCCGGCCACGGACCACCGGTCAGCCAGGTGTTGATAGCGGCAACGGCCACCTGGGCAGACCCGAGGGCCTCATAGATGCCGTTACCCGACAACGGATCCATGGCCACGGCCGCATCACCGATGCGCAGATACCCAGTGCCTTGCGTGGGAGCGGAATAGCGAGCCACGGCGGCCCGCGCGGGACCGATGCGAAAGCGCATGGGAGACGGCACATTCGGGTCGGGTAACACTTGCGACAGGGACAATGCCTGAAGTGCGCGCTGGAACCGGGCACCCAAATCCTGAGCAGACTTCGGCTGTGTCGCGTCGCCGACAAACTGGATCCACGCGCGCCCGGCTTCGGGTCGTGCGACCCAGCACCAGCCATCATCGAGAGCCACGACGCCGGTCGAAGGAGGATGTGGGTTGGCCGGGGGTGAATCGCACTCAACACAGGCGCCCCAGGAAACGAGGTGCGGGCCACGGCGCTCGTGTCGACGGGCTCGGCGTCCACGCGCATCGAGTACTGCGCGACAGTGAAGTGCTCCCTCGTCTGTCTCGACCAGCCATGCAGATTCGTCGCCGCGGACAGCACCGGCCGCGGCGTTGATCCATCTGACTCCGGCTGCCTGCACATCCGTGCGCAGGGCCTGATCGAGTTGATCGCGGGCGACGATACGCTCCTCGCCGCGCTGTGCACGGTCATCGCCCCAGGACACCATCCTCGGGGCCGGCGCAGAAGCGGTTGCGACCGCAGCGCGCAATCCTGCCGCTTCGAGTCGGGCGACCGTGCGCGCGGACAGGCCCTCGACCGTCGCCGAGCGCTCCAGTGTCACGACCGTGACCTGATATCCCAGACGGGCGAGACCCAGGGCAGCGGCGGCACCAGCCGGCCCACCACCCACCACGACGACATCGGCGCGGCTGCTGTCAGGGGCTGCGGCGCGGCGCCTGGCAGCGGCTGGGGTGCGGCGGCTGGCAGCGGCTGGGGCCGGGGCTGGGGCCGGCGCGGTCATTCCCGCATTGGGATCAGGGGTGCTCAAGCGGTTTGCTCCGCCTCGAGCCGCAGCTCGCGCAGGAGCTGCTCGCGGATCAGGAATTTCTGCACCTTGCCGGTCACGGTGAGGGGGAACTGGTCCACGAAGTGCACGCGGCTCGGCACCTTGTAATGCGCGATCTGGCCACGGCAGAACTCGATCACTTCGCGGGCCTCGCAGACCGCGCCCTCGCGCAGGCGCACCACCGCACAGACGACCTCACCGTATTTCCGGTCGGGCAGACCGACGACCGCCACGTCCAGGACCTTGGGATGGCGGATCAGGTACTCCTCGAGTTCTCGCGGGTAGATGTTCTCGCCGCCGCGGATGATCATGTCCTTGACGCGGCCAACCACATTGCAGAAGCCCTCGTCATCCAGCACGGCCAGGTCACCCGTATGCATCCAGCCACCGGCGTCAATCGACTCGGCGGTCTTCTCCGGGTCGTCCCAGTACCCGCGCATCACGCTGTAGCCGCGCGTCAGGAGCTCGCCCTTCGTACCGCGCGGCACGACCCGACCGTCCCGGTCAATCAACTTGACCTGCACGTGAGGATGGATGCGTCCTACTGTTGAGACCCGCTTCTCCAGCGAGTCTTCCGTACTCGACTGGAAGCTGACGGGGCTGGTCTCGGTCATGCCGTAGCAGATGGTCACTTCGCGCATGTGCATTTCATCCACGACACGGCGCATGACCGCTATCGGACAAGGCGCTCCCGCCATGATCCCGGTGCGCAGCGAGGACAGATCGAATTCGCGGAACCTGGGGTGTTCCAGTTGGGCGATGAACATCGTCGGCACGCCGTAGAGCGCGGTGCAACGATCTTCCGCTACGGCGCGCAGCACGGACTCGGGTTCGAAGGATTCGGCGGGGAAGACCACCGCGGCACCATGGGTGGTCGCGCCCAGCACCGCCATCACCATGCCGAAGCAGTGATACAGCGGCACCGGCACTGCGATCCGGTCGCCCGGCACCAGCCGGATCCCCTCGCCCACGAAGTACCCGTTGTTGACGATGTTGAAGTGCGTCAGTGTGGCGCCCTTGGGAGGACCGGTCGTGCCGCTCGTGAACTGGATGTTGGTGGGCTCGTCCGGATCCACTGCGATCGCCACGCACTCCAGAGCTTCCTGGGTGACGCTCGCAGCAAGTTGCGACAGGTCGCTGAAGCGGAGGTAGCCTGGAGTCGGTGCGCTGCCGAGATGAATGAGGAACTCGAGCTGTGGAAACGCGGCGCTGCTGATTCGCTGGCCGGTGGCCGTGGCCAGTTCCGGGATCAGCTGGCGCAGGATGCCCAGGTAGTCGCTCGCCTTGAACGAGGGCGCCAGCACCAGAGCCCGGCAACCCACTTTGCGCAGCACGTAATCCAGTTCGTAGGCACGGTACGCGGGATTGACGTTGACCAGGATCAGTCCAGCGCGCGCGGCGGCGAACTGAGTCAGCACCCACTCCGCGTTGTTCGGCGACCAGATGCCGATGCGCTCGCCGGGCTGCAGTCCCAGCGCCAGGAGGCCGCGGGCAATGACATCCACCCGCTCGTTGAGCTCGCGGTAGGTCCAGCGGATCCCCTGGTGACGCGAGATCAGTGCGAGCTGGTCGGGCCATCGGGCCGCACCCTCCTGCAGCACACCGCCGACGCTTTGATACAGCAAAGGCCGCTCACTCGTGCCGGATACATAGCTCGGTGCGGCGGTGGCAGGTGGCAAGCTCGGTTACCTAGAATCGATAGGTGGCATCCAGTCCGTAGGTGCGCGGCACTCCCCGGTGACGATAGTCGTAGCCCAGGCCCTGCAGGTCAACTGCATTCGTCAGGTAGAATTTGTTGCCGAGATTGTTGCCCCACAGGCCGACGTCCCACTGATCGTTGCTGCCGTGGAAGGCCAGCCGCCCGTTCAGCAGCGAATAGGCGCTCTGGGAGATGGCGTTCTCCTGTGGCAGCGCCAGGTACTGCCGCGCGGCGAAACTGGAATCGATGTGCAGGCGGATGCCACCCCACGAGCCGGTCCACGCGTCCCAGTCCGCGCCCACGTTGGCGGAAACGGCGGGTGCGTTGGGCAGCTTCTGCCCGGAAATGTCGCCGCTCGCCAGCGAGCCGTGCTGCACTTGCGAGTCCAGGAATCCCAGGCCGATGCGTGCAGTCAGCGTGCGGATGGGTCGGGCCACGATCTCCAGCTCACCGCCGTCGATGCGCGATTTGCCCAGGTTCACCAGCGGCTGCTGGCCCGTGGGATAGACGTTGATGATCTGCTGGTTGCGGTACTGGTAGTGGAACACCGCGCCATCGACCTGCAGGCGATTGTCCAGCCAGCTCGTCTTGAAGCCGGCTTCTATGGAATCCAGCGTCTCGGGCTTCACCGTGGTGAAGTCGGAGTCGGTGAACAGGAACTGCGCGTTGAAGGCCGCTGAACGATAGCCGCGGCTGTAGCTCAGGTAGATGAGACTGTCACGCGTGGGTGTGTAGTCGATGCCGGCACGACCGGTGACGGCGCTGTTGTGTACCGCCTGCGAGAAGGTCTGTCCGACGATCTGCGCATAGTTGGGAGATCCCGGCAGCGCGAGAATGGGCACGGGCGTTGCCAGGATGTTGGCAATGGGCACCTCATCCGGACCTCGCAGCTGGTTGAGGGCGTTCTTCTGCTCGCCGTTGTCGTGGTTGTAACGTATGCCGGCGTGCAGCTTGAACAGCTCCGAGATCCTGTAGCTGGCATCCGTATACAGTGCCCAGCTGTTCTTGATCTGGTCGAACTGGTTGTAGTAGCGGCAGGAGGCGTTCACGAAGAATCCGGCCGCATAGCCGCCGCCGGGCGTATTGAAGCTGGAATCGACGCAGTCCAGGTAGTTGATGGCACCGTCGCCGTTGTAATCCAGGAAGTTGTAGAACTGATTTTCGGTTGAGTTGAAGATCACTTCGCGCTGGTAGTAGGCGCCGACGATGTAGTTGAACGCGTCGAAGCCGGTCGTCGTCAGGCGCAAGTCCTGCGCCACCTGGCGCGTCTTGCCGATGTACGGGATCTTGAAGATGTCGATGGCCGAACCGTCGGTGCCTTCCGGGTTGAACAACGAACCCTGGTCCCAGGAACTGATGGCGGTGATCGAATAGTTGTCGTTCAGCGTCCAGTTGGTCGTCAGTGAGACTGCTTCGTTGTCCTGGCGGCGCCGTGGCGTGTAGTTCTGCGCGACCTGATTGGTCGCGAGCGGCGTGCCGGTGGCCGTTCCGTCGCTCGTGGGGTAGTAGCCCACGAAACCCACGCCGGCCGGGTTCACCCGTCCGGGCAGGATCGCGTAGTTGTAGGGATCCTGCATGCTCTTGGAATAGCGCAGGGTGAAGTTCAGATCATCGGTGGCCTTGTAGAGCAGGCTCACGCGCACGCCGTACTGGTCGACCCCTTCCAGATTCGGATGACCGGGCAGGATGTTCTCGATGAAACCGTCCTGCTTGGTGTAGGTCGCCGCCACGCGCACGGCCAGCTTGTCGGGAATCAGAGCGGTCTGGAAGGCGCCCTCGGCCTCCCTGCGGTTGTAGTTGCCGAAGCCGACCTTGGCATAGCCTTCGGTATCGAAGCCGGGCTTGTGCGTGATGAAGTTGATCGCGCCACCGGTCGTGTTCTTGCCGTACAGCGTGCCCTGGGGCCCGCGCAGCACCTCCACGCGCTCGAGGTCGTACATCTCGACGCCGAACAGCACGAAGTTGCCCTTGTAGACTTCGTCGATGTAGCTGGCCACCGGGCTGGACTGGCTGAGGCTGTAATCGAACATCGACACGCCACGCAGGGAGAACAGCGGCGAGCCTTCGCCGACGATGCCGTTCACCTGCAGGTTCGGTATCTGTGTGGCGAGGACGGAGGCGTCGTCGAGCTTGAGGCTACCCAGCTGGCTGGAGGTGAGCGCAGTGACGGACACCGGCACGCTCTGCAGGTTCTCGCTGCGCTTCTGGGCGGTGACCACGATTTCCTCGAGGGATGCGCTCTCCTCTTCCGCCCGTACCGCCTGGGAATGGACCAGTCCCGTCACGGCCCAGCACACCAGGGTGCCCGCCAGGATGGATCGGCCCGCCGTGTTCGCCCCGCCACGCACTGGTTTCATTCGCCCCCCGCAGTGTTTCTGCTGTTGTGTGCGGCGCGCGCCCGGGAGGACGCGCGCCGCCTGCCCGGAGTATCGCCGCGAGGGGCCGGAGCGTACATTCGCCTTTCGCAGCAACACCCGCTAATACTTTAGTATTGCGTCGCGCGGGCGCTATTCAGGGACCCGGACGCGTCGTACGATTACGGGCAAATGACCGCTGACTCCGTTGCTTTCGCGGCCGGCGCCAAGCGGGTGCTCATCGCGGATGACCACCCGCTGTACCGCGATGCCCTGCGGGCCATTGTACCTCAGGCCTGCCCCGCGGCCGATCTGCGCGAGGCCTCCTGTCAGGAGGACGTGCTGCGCGAGGTCACCTCCGATGCCGCCTTCGACCTCATCGTGCTCGACCTGAATCTGCCCGGGGTGGTCGGGCTGTCCTGCCTCAATCGCGTGCGCGACATCGCGCCGCTGACACCCATCCTGGTGGTCTCCGCGAATGATGATCCGGCCATGATGAGCGATGTGATCAAGGCCGGCGGCACGGGTTATGTGCCCAAGTCGGCGCAACGGCAGATGCTGGTCGATGCGATCCGGGTCATCATGGGCGGCGGTACCTACCTGCCCATGGAAGGCATGATCGCGCTCCGCGAGTCGCAACCGCCACCCAGCACGCCGCAAGCCAACGCCAGCCGCGATGCGCTGACTTCGCGACAGCGGCGCGTGCTGGAACTGCTGGCCGAAGGCAAGTCGAACAAGCAGATCGCCTCCGAGCTGCAGATCAGCGAGATCACGATCAAGGCGCATGTGTCGGCCATCCTCAAGAAGCTCGGGGTCAACAACCGCGTGCAGGCCGCGCTCGAAGCGCGGAAGTGGCTGGCCGGCGGCTAATGCAGCCGGTCGAGCATCGCGCGCAGCTTGCCGAGGTTGAGCGGCTTGTAGAGCACGGTCATGCCGCCACGCTGCAGGCGATCGCGCAGCGCGGGATCGGGATCGCTGGTGATGATCAGGGCCGGCGGCGCCGTGTCGAATTCCTTCTGCACCTCGAGAATCGCCTGATCCCCCTTCGCGCCGGCAGCCAGGTGATAGTCCGAGATCACCAGGTCGGGCTGCAGATCCGCGGCGATCAGCTGCACCACCGCATCCGTCGCAGTCGATGCCGTGACGGGACGGTGGCCCCATTTCGTGAGAATGGCGGCCATGCCGCTCAACACGTCGGGATGGTCATCGATGACGATCACGTTGAGTGCGCGCTTGAGACTCTGCCGACCGGGAGCGAGATTCCACATGTCGAAGGCTTCGCTGACCGTGCGCTCGGTGCCGTAGGGCACGCGAACCGCGAAGCGCGAGCCCCTGCCGAGCCTCGACGTCACGGTGCACTCGAGCGCGAGCATGCGCGAGATGCGGCTAACGATCGACAGACCCA
>DATKLO010000253.1:0-30734 GCA_035542375.1 Steroidobacteraceae bacterium
AACAACGGAGCGACGCGCCGCACTCGCCGCTCGGTTGTAGCCGATTGAGGCGCGATATCCTGCGCCTGGGCAGGCTCCGGGGCAGGACCAGGCGCAGCACCGTCGGCGACACCCAGGTCCACAGCGACACTTCCCTCTCGAATGACGGGCGCGATGAGTCGATAGCCGCGGCGCACGACATTGTCGATGTACCTGGGTTCCCGCGCGTCGTCCTTGAGAACACGGCGCAGTGATGCCACGGTCTGATAGACCGAGTCCGGATTGACGACGACGTCCTTCCACACCTCATCGAGCAGCCGCTCGACGCTCATCACCTGGCCCGCATGCTCCGCCAGGCATACCAGCAGGTTCATGCAGCGCGGCTCGAGTTTGGTGGGCAGTCCGTCGATGAACACCTCGTCCGTGGCAGGGTCCACTCGCACGTCGCCAACCCTGAACGGGCCGCTGCTCAAGGGGGAAGCCGTGGCGGGGGATGGAGCCCCTGCGGCTGGGGGCGGAGATCCCGTGGCTGGCGGATGCGGATTGGCCATTAAAAGACCCTGGGCGGACGCTTCTGCGCGGCCCAGATCACCCTGAAGCGTGGGTCGTGGGCGATGTGTGCGAAACAGCCCATCCGGTTGGGCACGTCCCAGAGATTGTGACCCAGGGGCATCCTGCTGAGGTAGGCGATCGCGCGGTCGGGATCATTGCGGCAAGCGTAGAAGATCGCCGCAGTATAGGGATCGGCGTATTTCCCGTAGTAGTCGTTCAAGGCGCGTTCCGCTGCATCCGGGAGCCCCTGTCTCTCCAGCACCTGAGGCTGATTCATCATGCGGAATTCCTCGTCCGACTCGCGGGCGTTTTCCGCAGCGGCTTCCTGGACGCGTCCCTGGGCAAGCAGACAGTTTGCAATCAGGGCGTGGATGCCGGAGAACGTGGGATTGACCTGGAGTGCCCGGCGGTAGGCGGCTTCGGCCTCACGCAGGCGCCCCAGATCGCCCAGCGCGAAGGCTACTTCAATGTGCGCCCAGGGGTTCAGCGGGTCCATGCTGGCCGACTTGAGTGCGAGCGGCAACGCTTCGGCGGCCCGATTCGTGGCGATCAGGAAATCGGCCCGGGCTCTGAGGATGGCGGAACTGTTAGGGTCCAGTTCCGTGGCACGCAGCAGCTCCGCCTCGGCCGCATCCGGATCGAAATCGCAGTTGCGGTACTGGCGGGCCTTGATGCTGTGGGCATCCGCCAGCAGCGGATCCAGCCGCAGCGCTTCGGCCAGGGATTTGCGCATCTTCTCGCAGGCCACAGCTTCGTTCGTGGCACCGTGCCAGTCGATATCCGCAGACTGCAGGTCGGCGAGTGCCGACCAGCCCTGAGCGAATTTCGGATCGAGCACCAGCGCCTGCTCGATGTACCTCAGGCCCTGCGCGTAATCCTCGACCCCGGCTCCCTGCGCGACGGCCCTTCCCTTCAGGTACAGCGTGTAGGCGGCGGAGTTGACTTCGGGCGGCGTCGTGCCGCGGGGGGCGAGGATCGAGAGTTTCATGGAAGTCACGACGGCAGCGGCGATCTCGTCCTGCAGGCGAAAGACATCGGTCACGGACCGGTCGAACGACTGTGACCAGACATGAAAGCCGGTGTCGGCCCGGATGAGTTGCGCTGTGATGCGCAGCGTGTCGCCGGACTTGCGCACGCTGCCTTCCAGGATGTGTCCCACGCCCAGTGCTCGGGCGATCTCGGCAATCGGCGCGTCACGCCCCTTGAAATAGAACGATGACGTCCGGGCGGGCACGCGCAGGCGGGAATCGCGTGCCAGCAGATCGATGAGCTCCTCGGAGATGCCGTCCGCGAAGTAGCTTTCGTCGTGATGTTCACTGAGATCCAGGAAGGGCAGCACGGCAACGGATGCGGGGGCGGCCTCGGCTGGCGATTCCGCTGCGGTCGCGCCGGTCGCCAATGCGGGCGCGGACGCCGGAGTCCGGCGGACCGCATACATATAAATGAGAGCGGCCAGGGCAAACATCGCCACGAGGGCACCGGCGACCACCGGCCCCCAGGACGTGCCGGGAGGTGTGGCTGGCGCGGGCGGTGCGGCTGGCGCGGGCGGTGCGGCTGGCGCGGGCGATGCGGCTGGCGCGGGCGGCGGGGCTGCAGTAGGCGGCGGGGCTGCAGTAGCCGGCGGGGCTGCAGTAACCGGCGGGGCTGCAGTGGGCAGTGCAACAATCTGGGCGCCAGGGACAATCGCCGTTGCCATTGGCTCCAGCGCGGGTTCCTGCCAGGGGGACACGGGTGCAACCAGTCGATATCCGCGCCTGACGACGTTGGCGATGTAGCGGGGATCCTTCGGATCGTCCTTCAGAATCCGCCGGAGCGTCGCCACGGTCTGGTAGACCGAATCCGGATTGACCACAACACCGGTCCAGACCTCGTCCAGCAGCTGATCGACGCTGACCACCTGGCCGGAATGCCTCGCCAGGCACATCAACAGGCTCATGCCGCGCGGTTCGAGCTTGCTGACCACCCCATTGCACGAGATTTCGTCGAGCGCGGGGTTCACCCGGTACTCGCCGATGCGCCAGAGAGTAGTTTTATCCGCCGTTGGACCGGCCAAGGTGGTGCAACTTCTTGAAGGGTATCGGTTTCTGTCCCAGCAACCGGCGCCTTGGAGCACGCGCGGGAAGTATAACCGTCCAGCCGTGAGGGGTGACGAGGCGCTGTCGCACAAGCGGCGGAGTGTCGATTTCAGCTCCCGCCGTCCCTCCTCAGCCCATCCTCAGCGCTTCTTCAGCCACAAGTCAGGCCTCTCTCAGGACTTCGGGCGGTCGCGGCGGACACGCTGCGTCCCACGTCGAGCGGTGTTGTACCGCGCCGATGTGAAACCGAAACCAACTTTTTTCAGGAGAAGGCCCATGACCACCGTGAAAGTCACCCGCATCGCCCAGGTTGCCGCCCCCGTATTCGCCGCGCTGGCGCTGTCCGTCATCAGCATGACCGCTTCCGCCGCGGACACCATCGTCCCGAACGGGATTGCCCATCCGGTGAAACTGGATGATCTGAATCTGGCGACCCCCCAGGGACAAGCCATCGCCCGGGAGCGCATCACCAGCCTGGCCCGGACGCTTTGCTCCCGCGTAAGCGAAGCCAATGACCTGGGACACCACGAGCACTATGTCGCATGTGTCGCCAGCGCCACGAACAATGCCATGGAGCAGGTCCTCAATCCGGTCCTGGCACAGGCCCCCAACCCGATCCGGATCGCGACACTGAAGGCGACCGGCTCGGATCTTTCAGTGCGCGAGCAGCGTGTCTCGCTGGCCGATCTGGACCTCTCGACTCCGGCAGGCATCCAGGAAGCCCACAACCGCGTGCATGACGTAGCGCGCAAGCTCTGCAGCCAGGTCGAGGACATGAACGATCTGTCACGTCAGACGAACTTCAACAAGTGCATCGAGACAGCCATGAACGGCGCACAGATCGACGTCGAGAATCTGGCAGCCAAGCAGACGGGCTCCCGAAGCGTTGTTGGAAGCAACCGATGAGGCAGCCCCATCGCCCGGCCGGCGCCGGCAACGTGCGCCGACCGGGCGAGGTTCGCAGGAGAACGGGAAGTTTGGGCCGGTCGAATGCCGCGATGTTGAATGTCGTTGTCGGGCGGGTCATGCATGGATTAGCGTAGGGGAGTGAACGCCGTCATGACTGACATCGATGACCGCTATGCGCAGGCCGTCCGGGCTTTGCGCAGCGCACAACCACGTCAGGCCGAGATCCAACTGCTGGATTTGCTCGCCGACGGCCTCGAAGAGGTCAATACCCGCCGTTTGCTCGGTCTGGCGCAACTGGCGCAGGACCGGATCGAAGAAGCAACCGAGAATCTGGAGCGCGCCGTGGCGCTGGCCCCTGATTTCCGGCATGCACGCACGGATCTGGCCCGTGCTTATCGGCGTCTCGGTCGGCCCAGGGACGCACTGATCCTGCTCAAACAGGTGCTGCACGCCGCGCCCGATCTGCACGGCGCCTGGCTGGCGCTGGGCGATGTGCTCGTTGACCTGCAGCGCTATCCGGAGGCGGCCTCCGCCTTCGGGCGGGCAAGACAGACCGATCCGCAGCGGACACGCCTGGCGGCGGCGCGCACTGCGCTCGCGCGCGGTGACTCGCGCGAGGCCGAATCCGAGTACCGGAGCATCCTGCATGCCGATCCGGGTTGCATCGGTGCCTTGTGCGGTCTGGCGTCGATCTGTGTTCAAGGCGGCTTCGTCGCCGAAGCCGAGCGACTGTTGCGTCACGCCCTGCGCCAGGCGCAACACGACCCGCTGATCTGGCGCCGCCTGAATGAGACTCTGATCGAGGCGGGCCGTCTCGATGAAGCGGAAGCGGCAATCCGCCGCACACTGCTGCTGATACCCGATGACGCGGAAAGTTACATCGCGCTGGGGAACACGTGCGCGCGACTGCTGAAGGCCCCCGAGGCACTTGCTGCCTATCAGGAAGCCGAGCGCCTCAATCCCGCACGCAAGCTGGTGCACCTGTCCATCGGTCACCTTTTGAAGACGCTGGGACGGCGCGCGGAATGCGAACGCGTCTACCACGAATGTCTGACGCAGGAACCGGCTTCAGGTGAGGCTTACTGGAGCCTGGCCGATCTGAAGAACTATCACTTCACCCCGGCCGAGGTGGCCGCGATGGAGTCGCACCTCGCCGCCGGCACGGGTGGCGAGAACAACGCCGCGCTGTTGCACTTCGCTCTGGGCCGCGCGCATGAGCAGAGCGGCCGGGACCGCAGTGCCTTCCAGCACTACCTCAGCGGCAACAGCCTGCGGGGCAGACAGTCGCCTTTCGACATCGGCGCGTTCGAGACCAAATGTCGGCGCGTGCGCGAGTCTCTCGACCGTCCGTTCTTCGAGGGCCTGCGCGATGCCGGGCATTCCGACCCGGCGCCCATTTTCATCGTTGGCTTGCCGCGCTCCGGCTCGACACTGGTGGAGCAGATCCTGGCGAGCCATTCCCAGGTCGAGGCCACCATGGAGCTGCCGCACCTCCTGCAGTACGTGGGAGAGTTCGACAGCCTGGATTCCCAGCGCGATGCCTATCCCGAGAGCCTGCGCTCTGCGCCTGCGGAAGTCGCGCAGGCCCTGGGCAGGCGCTACCTGCGCGAGACCCGACCGTTGCGTCACGGCCGGCTGCGCTTCATCGACAAGCTGCCGAACAACTTCCTGCACATCGGGCTGATACACGCCATCCTGCCGAACGCCACCATCATCGACGTGCGGCGCCATCCCATGGATGCCTGCTTCAGTTGCTTCAAGCAGTACTTCGCGGCCGGGCAGAGCTTCACGTATGACCTCGAGGTGCTGGGACGTTACTACCGGGCCTATCTCGAGGTGATGGATCACTGGGACCGCGTGCTGCCGCACCGGGTATTCCATCTCTCGTACGAGGGCCTGGTGGCGGAGCCGGAGGCCGTCGTGCGCAATCTTCTGGCGCATTGCCGCCTCCCCTACGAACCGCAGTGCCTCGCCTTCCACGAGACGCGGCGGCCGATCCGCACTGCGAGTTCCGAGCAAGTCCGCCAGCCCCTGTATGCGAGCGGCATCGGCTACTGGCGCCGGTTCGAGGCCGACCTGGAGCCTCTGCGACGCAGCCTGGGCGATTGCCTGGATCGATTCGAGGTGCCCTCGGCCGCGCAGGCCACGCCGGTCGCGCCGGTCGCCCTCTGGCCGCGAGCCTCGACCCTGGCGCTGACGGTCGGCTCGATCCTGTACGGCGCCTCCAGCGTGAGGAATGCGGCCCTGGCGGCCGACTCCGCCGGGGGGCTGGAGGAAGTGATCGTGACGGCGCGCAAGATCGAGGAGAACATCCAGGACGTGCCGCAGAGTCTCAATGTGTTCACGCGGCGGGAGATGGAGCAGCTGGACATCTCCCAGTTCGAGGACTACGCGCTGCGTGCGCCGAGCATCGATTACATCAGCCTTGGCCCCGGGCAGCAGCGATTCTTCATGCGCGGGGTGTCGGATGGCAGCAATCCGAACTTCGCCAACACGAATACCGCGACGACGGGATTCCTGGTGGACGACCTGTCATTCAACTATCAGGGTCTCATTCCCGACATACACACCTACGACATCGAACGCATCGAGGTGTTGAATGGTCCCCAGGGCACACTCTACGGCGGCGGCTCGATGTCCGGTGCGGTGCGGGTGATCACGCGCAAGCCCGATCCGGACGGCTTCAGCGCGGGAGCCGACTTCAATGGCGGGCGGATCGACAACGGCGGCAACAACGACAGCTACGAGGCTTTCGTGAACCTGCCGCTGGTACCGGGGAGCAGTGCGCTGCGCCTGTCGGCATTCGACGTGCATCAGGGTGGGTTCATTGACAACGTCCTGGCTACACGTCACTGGATCAACGGCACGACTTCGACGACCGCTCCGTGGGCCCGGAACGACTTCAACACGGAGACCACGATCGGTGCGCGCCTGGCGTTCCGTCAGGAGCTTCCGCACGACTGGACACTCGACGTGTCGGGTTTCTATCAGCGCGAGCTGGAGCAAGGCGAATGGCAGGAGGATCCCCGTTACGGCTCACTCAACCTCGCCCGGTTCGCCCCCACAGGCGGGTTCGATTACCTGCGCTTCCTGGATGTCCACACCGAAGGAGATGTCGGCATCGGCAACATCGTCTATGCACTGGGTTACTGGTCGGACGTCTCGCGCAAGCTCTACGACTACTCCGAATACGCGCAGTACTCAGCGTACGCCAACTCCATTCAGGGATTCGCCTGCACGACGGGCGGTGTGCCGAGCAGCCCCACTTACGGTGGCTGCAACGTTCCCTACATGTATGCCGAGGTCAACGCCAACCGGGAGCGCTGGTCGAACGAGTTGCGACTGCAATCACATCCCGGTGGCCGGGCCCACTGGGTGCTGGGCGCGTACTGGGAGAAGACGGTCATTCCGTATTCCGGGTTCATCCATATGCCGGGTGTCAAGGTCGATGGAGCGGCGGCGCAATACTTCATCCACTACTACGGTCCGGCAACGCCACTGCCGACGGAGTACTACAGCATCTTCGCCCGGTCGGATTACGTGGAAACCACGCAGTTCGGCGACCTCAATTTCGACCTGAACCCGCACTGGAACATCGAGGCCGGCGTGGAACATTTCCACAGCGGCAGGGTGTCCGACATCGACTGGAATGCGGCGTTCTACCAGGAGAAGCTGCCGAGCCGCCACCAGACCTCCTCCCACAAGAACAATTTCAAGGGCGGCCTGAGCTACAAACCCGACGAGCGGACACTGCTTTACCTGAGCTACGCGGAAGGGTTCCGCGATGGGGGAGACAATGCGCTGCCACCACGTGCTCCCGCCTCGATACCGCGCTACTACCAGCCCGATACCTTGCGGAACTACGAACTGGGCTGGAAGCTGACCTGGTGGGATGCGCGCGTGCGCTGGAACGGCGCCGTCTATTACATGCGCTGGGTGGGCTACCAGGTGCCGATTTACGACCCGACCATCGCCTCCTTCAGCTTCAACGCCAATATCGGTGACGCGCGCATCTACGGCTCGGAGTCATCCCTGGAGTTCGAGCCCGTCGGGGGATTGCACTTCTCGGTGTCAGGCTCCTACAACGACGCGCGCCTGGTCAGCAACAAATTCCAGAATCCGGATGTGCTCATCCTGCCGGGCGAGCGACTGCCCTTCTCGCCCTACCTCAACGCCGCGGGATCGGTGCGCTACGAGCGTGCGCTGAACAGGGTGTTGCGCGGCTTCGCGCAGTTCGACGTCTCGCACAAGGGCGACACGTGGAACGACCTGACCATCTCCGACAGCGGCGGCTTTCATCGTTTCCTGCAGCCCGCCTACGACATCGGCTCGCTGCGGGTCGGCGTGAACCCTGCGGAAGGGAACTGGCAGGTCGAGGGGTACATCAGCAACATGTGGAACAAGCACGCCATCGTCTTCGCCAACTACACCGGCTACTCGCATCCGCAGGTCGTGAACGAGCCGCGGGTGTTCGGGGTGCGGATCAAGTACAGGTGGGGGAAGAAGGAGTGAGCCTTGCGCTGGCAGACTTCAGGAGAAAAGAGCGTCCGACAGAACGCTCGACGTAGAAGCTACGCACGAGGTCTCCTGTCTAATGACCCGGTTCGCCACCGGCCTTGCTAAGAGCCTTGAGGAGCCGGTACATGAACTCTACGCCGTCGCTGAAGTTCTCGACACCGATGCGCTCGTCGTTGCCGTGCGCGCGGTCATCGTCGAGATCGTAGAAGATCGAGCAGAGCCCATAGGTCGGGATGCCGGCTGCGCGGGTATACACGGAGTCGGAAGCGCCGATGTTCAGCGACGGGATCACCAGCGTGCCCGGCCACATGGAATGCACCGCCGATTCGACGCGAGCCAGGATCTCGGGCGTCAAGGATGAGGCGGGGTTCGGTTGCCCCCCTTCCGTCTCCACCACGGCGATGGCTGGGTCGGCCAGAGCCTTGATCAAGGTGTCGTGTACGAACGCCGGGGTGTCGCCCGGCAGGACGCGGCACTGCACCGTTGCCTGGGCGCTGTCGGCCAGAGCATTCTCGACAGTGCCGGCCCTGAGCAGCGTTGCGACACAGGTGGTGCGCAGATTTGCGTTGCGCTCAGGAGTTGCGGCGAGCCGCTCCGCGGCGGCCATGTCAGGCTGCGCAGCCGACACCGCGAGCATGTCCGCGCGGGTCTGGCCGGATTCCATTTCCGCCGTGCGGCCAAAGTAGGCCCGGGTGGTGTCGTCGAGTTCGATCGGGAACTGGAGGGCGCCGAGCCGCGTCAGCCCGGCCGCCAGCTTGTAGATCGCATTGTCCGGTTGCGGTATGGCGGTGTGCCCGCTCTTGCCGGTGGTCTCGAGCCGGTAGGTCACGTAGCGCTTGGTGCTGGTCTGGATACCGTAATACACGCGCTGGCCGGCGCGGATCCCCGCGGCACCTTCATCCGGATTGATGGCCAGCCCGGCTTCCATGAGGCCCGGATGGCTCTTCAGCAGCCACTGGACGCCGTTGGCGGTGCCCGCCTCTTCGTCAGCCGTAAAGGCCGCCACGATGTCCCGATCCGGGCGGAAGCGCTCCCGTTTCATCCGCACCATCGAGGCGATGATCGCGGCCTCTTCCCCCTTCATGTCGAGCACGCCGCGCCCGTAGAAGAATCCGTCCTTCTCGGTCAGCTTGAACGGGTCCACCGTCCAGTTCTGCCGCGGCGCCTCCACGACATCGAGGTGCCCGATGACGAGCAGGGGCTTGCCACGCCCGGCGCCTTTCAGGCGCACGATGACATTGGCCCGGTTCGGTTGCTCCCGAGGCGCCAGGACTTCCACGTCGCTCTCGGCGAATCCCGACTCGACGAGCCGTACCGCGACCGCCTGGACTGCGGCGCGCGTACCGTTGGCCGGTGTTGTGTCCAGCTCGACCAGCGTGCGTAACATGTCGGTGGCGAAGGCTCGTTCCGCGGGTGTCGGATGCTTGGCGGCTGCCGCAACAGCCACAGCTGCAAGGCCTGACACCCCGGTCACGCAGAGGCAGATGAGCGCGCGGCTGATCGTTCCCGCCGGTCGGTTTGCATTCATCAAGGTCGTTTCCGCGTTGTCTGTTGCGGTGCGATGGACGAGCTTACCAAATGGCGCGCGCGACACCACCGAGTCTGACTGACATGAACCTGACATGCCTCCGTCATTGCCGACACCCTGGGATAGTCCGCCGGCTCCCGACAGTACATGAACACCGGTCCGGCGATTCGCCGGCCGTCGCACGCGCTCTCGAACGTCCTCAACGGGGAGATCTCGCATGACGACTTCATCGATCGAGGTGAACTTCGCCCGGTTGTACCAGAGCCTGATGAAGACCAACTTCATGTCACCGGAAACCCCGAAGTTCGGTGCGCGTCCCCAGGAGCGCAAGGTCAAGACGCTGGTCAGCGCGGGCGATCCGCTTCTGCCGGCACCGTTCCGGGATGCGTACTCCGATCCACTCCTGACGCGCCTCGATGGCGTGTTCGCACGGCTGGGGGGAGCGAACGGCGATCCTGCGACGCTCGAGACGCTCACGGGCTGCGTCTATCAGCATACCCAGCGCACGCTGCAACCGCCCCTGAACCGCTTTCTGGCCGTCATTTCCAATCTCTACCGGTCATTTCTCGACAGCTCCAAGCGCGGTCACCTCGACATTCCGCTGAAGGAGACACTGCCGCCGCTCGCTGTCTTCCAGTCCGACCCCACCAGCGGCCCGTTCACTCTGACGGTGGACACCGTCATGCAGCTGATCGGTGGCGATACCGGGGTGGTCAGCATGCCGCACACGTTTGCCGACCATCCACTGTTCTTCGGCAGCCTCGCGCACGAGACCGGTGGGCACGACGTCATCCATGCCGACACGACTCTCATGCCACAGCTGCGGGAGCAGGCATACCGGCTGTTTGCCGATCACGAACTGCAGTGGATGGGATTGCTTTGGGACTACTGGATGGATGAGACGGCGGCGGACGTGTATGGCGTCCTGAATGTCGGCCCCTCGTTCGCATACAACCTCGCCATGCTGCTGGCTATCTTCATCGCACAGCAGGAGCGCCCCGTTCCCAGGGTGCCGCGCCTGCGGACCGCCAGCGACGCTGATGAGACAGGTGCGCTCGATCCGCATCCCACGGACATCCTGCGCCTGTCGGTGATCCAGGGGGTGCTGGGCGCCCTGACACACCTGGACCGCAGCACGGTGGCGGCCTACCAGGAGAAGATAGCGCGGCTCGCCCGGGCTCTGGCCCCGGGGGTGAGGACCGTGGAATTGACCGGGCTCGCCCGGGTGCGCAACGGCCGGTCCATGAATTTCCAGAACAGCATCCCGCTGACCACCCTGCAGAGTGCGGCCACCAGGGTGGGCGCGATGATCGCCACGACCTCCTTCGCCGCGCTCGCCGACCACTCCGTGCAGGACATCGAGACCTGGGACGACGGCGACGAGAATGCCGCGCACTCGATCTCGGGACTGTTGCAGACCGGGACGTCGATCGTGAGCGCCGGTGACGACGCCCAGATCATCGCGGGCCTGACGCTTGCGGCACTCGACCAGCCGACCCGCTATCTGGCCAGCAGTCGTCTGGCCAACGATGCCCTCGATGACAGCTTCGCCACCGACCCCTACTGGGGTGCGCAGCCCAGGGACCGGATGGTGCTGCCCCGCACCCGTTCGCGGGCCAGCCAGCAGAGCGACATCGATCCGAACGTCGACACCATCATCAACTACAACCCCCTGGATGAGGACAGTCTGGCCGCGCGCCTGGGGCTCGAAGTCGCCCAGGTCAACCGGCATCAGATCAAGGAGATTCCCTGGCCGCAGGGACTGGCGCCAGAGCCGGACACCTCGTTCGTCTTCAAGGGCGAGGATGCGCAGCTTCCGAAGGCGGACTTCGTGATCTTCACGTGGACGGTGGCCGAGGCGAACGCCATGGCCGCGGTGATGTCGCCGGGAATCTGGGCGCAGCCGGGCTCGGGCAGCAACGCACCGAGCTGGCACCTCTACACGAACCAGTGGGCCGCCAAGTTTGCCGGGCGCTCCTTCGGCCGGGCGCCGGCCGCCCACGAGCATTACATCGGCAAGTATCTGCCGATCCGCATCGGCAACAGGCAAGTGCTGCTCTTCAAGTCGAACTTTCACCTGGCGTACGACGACAAATCGATGCCGGTGAAGGACATGTTCAAACAGGTCATCGCGCAGACCGAACCCAAGCTGGTGATCACGTCCGGTACGGCCGGCGCGATCGGCTCGAAACTCAAGCTGGGAGATGCCGTGATCGCCAATACCGCGCGCTTCCATTGCGGCCGGGCATTCAAGTCGGCGCCGTTCAACAACAAGTCGTACAGCAGCCATTACCGCCCCGCGAACCACAGCGCGCTGAAGACCGTCAACTCCCGACTGCTGGAAGCCAACGCCAGCTTTCTGGCGCCCGCGCGGAAGGGTGATCCGTCGGTGTACTCGTTCGCCGCGCCGCCCGATCGCATCGGCGAGCCGTTCGTCATCGTCACCACCGATGAGTTCCAGTTCGACGACCGCACCGACAAGTTCGGTCTGCAGGACCTGGGCGCCATGGTGGAGATGGACGATGCCGTACTGGGACTTGCCGTGGAGGAACTGGGCCACCCGGTGAACTGGCTGGCCATCCGCAATGCCAGCGATCCGCAGATGCCCGGGCCGTCGATCGGGGACTCCACCGACATCTTCAAGAAGTACGGCTACTGGACCAGCATTCCGAGCGCGCTGGGCGCCTGGGCCTCGGTGGTGGACTTCTGACCGGCTGACAGGGGAGATCGCCATGACGATCACGCGCCAGGATGTCTGGAAGCACCTGCAACGCGGCAGCCCGTGGAGCGATTCGCTGCTGTGGTACGCCCGGGCGGTGGGCGAGATGCAGAAGCGCCCGATCACGGACAAGACGAGCTGGCGCTATCTGGCCGCCATGCACGGCTTCGAACCTTCATTGTGGCGCGCGCAGGGATATCTGCAGCCGAACGAAAAACTGCCGCCACAGGCAGAGCAGGACCGTTACTGGCAGCAGTGCCAGCATCAGTCCTGGTACTTCCTGCCCTGGCATCGGGCCTACCTGCGCTCGTTCGAGGAGATCGTCCGCGCCACGATCGCCGCCCTCGAGGAACCCGGCGCGCCGCGCGACTGGGCACTGCCCTACTGGAACTACAGCGACAGGAACGATCCGAACGCCCTGAAGCTGCCTGCGGCATTCGCCCAGAAGTCGCTTCCCGACGGCAGCCCCAATCCGCTGTTCGTCAAGGCGCGGTTCGGCGCTTCGGTGGCGGCCGCGGATGTCGATCTGACTCATCGCCTCGCCGAGGATCGCTTCACCGGCACGACGGTGGGGGTACTGCACGGAATCGGCGGCCCACGGACGCCGTTCTCGCACTCCGGTGAGGCCGAGGGACTCATCGAGGCAGCCCCGCACGATCTGGTGCATGTTGACGTGGGCGGCCGCGGCGGACTGATGTCCGACCCGCGCACGGCGGCTCTGGATCCGGTCTTCTGGGTGCACCATTCCAACATCGACCGCCTGTGGGTGGTCTGGCGCCATCGCAAGGCGGACAATCACGACCCGACGGATTCCGCCTGGCTCAAGGGACCGGCGAACCGCCGCTTCGCGACATTCGACGCGCAGGGCAAGGATCTGCCCTCGACGCCGGGAGACGTACTGGATGTCAGGAAGCTCGGGTACGATTACGAGGACATCTCCGATCCGCTCAAGGGAGCCGTGCGACGCAAGCTGCGGCTCGACGAGTTCGCCGCCGCCGGCGGTGCACGCATCGCCGCGAGGGGACAGCCCATGGCCGAGAAACCGACTGCAGAACTGCTCGGAGCCGGGGACAGGAGCGTCCGACTGGGTCACGCGCGAGTATCCGCCGAGGTGAAGCTGGCGGCCGCGCCACGCTCACGATTGAGCGAGAGCTTCGCGCAGCCTGGGGACCAGGAGCCGGATCGAGTGTTCCTCAACCTGGAAAACATCCGGGGCAGCAATGGCGCGGCGAAGTTCGACGTATTCCTCGGCTCGAAGAAGCCCGGCGCGGCCGCTCCCCGGCTGGTCGGCACGTTCTCGCTGTTCGGTCTGGAGGCGGCGTCCGACCAAAAGGGCGCGCACGGTGGCAAGGGCTTGAGCAAGGTGCTGGAGGTGACCCAGGTCGTCGACGCCATGCATCTGGGTCATGAGCTCGACTCCAACCTGCTCGAGGTGCAGATCGTACCCCGATCCGATGTACGCGACGACGACGGCATCACGATCGGCCACGTGAGTCTGTACCGCCAGAGACAACCGTGAGAGGCGCGCTCGCAGAGCTGCATGAGCTGGTTCGTGCAACTCCGGCACTTCTGATCATCTCACTGTTCTCCTGGGCGCTGCTGGCAGGACTGGACGAGCGATTCACGATCGCCGGTGTCTGCGCCTCGGGGACCCGGCAGTTGGAGATGGCCGCGCGGTGGGCTTTCTTGTCCACCTACACCCTGGGCTCCCCTGGCCGGATCATCCTGTCCGGCTTTGCGATGATCCTGGCAATGATGGCCCCCCTGTTGCGTGCTCCCGTGAGCCACATCTGGCACCGCAGTCTCGCGCAACGTCGCACTCGCGCCATGTTGCTGTTCTCGCTGGCGTACGCGATGCCATGGTTCCTTGCCCTGTTCTGCCTCGTCACTCTTGCGGTGATCCTGCGTGTCACTCTGTCTTCTCATTCGGAGTTCCTGCTGGCAGCGGCGGGGCTGCTTGCCCTCCTCTGGCAGATCACTCCGTGGAAGCGCCGCTGTCTTGCTCGTTGCCACGTTACCCGGCCACTGCGCGCCTTCGGCACCGCCGCCGAAGTCGACAGCCTCAGATCAGGCCTCGTGGCTTCAGTCTGGTGCATCGGCACGTGCTGGGCGTTCATGCTGGTGCCGCTCGCGGCGAACCGCGCGCATGTCCTGTGGATGGCAGCCATGTCGGTGGCTGGATTGATCGATCGCAGCCACCGGCCGCGTTGACTGGGCGTACAATGCACCGGCGGCGGGCGGATGTATCGCCGCAGCTGGCATACCACCCCGCCATCGCACACGGGTGTTTCGCATGAACCGCATCGGTCAAGTGTGTGTCCGTATCATTCCCCTCTGTGTTGCCTGCGCCAGCCTCTCGCCCGCACGGGCCGCGACGGCCGACGCCTGCGCGGTGATCACTCCTGAGCAGCTCAGTGCCGCGGTGGGCGTCGCCATGGATGAGGGCAAGTACGTGACGCCGGGCTTCACGCGAACCTGTACCTGGGTGCCCAAGGGCGGAGCGACGCCGACCATCAAGTTCTTCACGCTCTATTTGCAGACCTCCGTCGATTTCGACACTGGGAAGGGATTGGCGCAGATGGCGGCCGCGTCCAGGCCCAACAGTTCGTTCGGGCAGCTCAGCGGTGTCGGTGACGATGCCTATGTCGTCAACTTCGGCGGCAGCATCATCAGCCTGCTGGCCAGGAAGTCCGGCGCGGCGATCAAACTCACCTGGTACGGCGCGACGCAGCCCGACAAGGTGCTGACCGCGGAGAAGAATCTCGCGGCGCGGATTCTGCCGCAGCTCTGAAGGGGCGTTCGGTTCGTTTATCGGTCGAGTGACAGCGCACGCCGCGCAGTCGCCTCCACACCGTGGCGATGGACCTCCAATCGATCCCGTCATCGGCTAGAGTAACTGCGGTGACGTCGCAGCCGGCGGGGGTCGAACGTGCATTCGCTGCTCAGAACTCTGATCTATCTTCTGTCCTTCACTGTCGTGGGTATCTGTAGCGCCACGGAACCGCCCAGCGCCGCATCGACGTTGCCTCTAGTACCCGCCGCATCAACACCCGGCACGGTGGCAGGCGCGGTCCCGAGTTCGGCTGCGTCGGAACGACGTGGGACCGAGCTGGGATTCGCGGTTTTCCAGCAGAAGTGTGTCGGTTGCCATGGCAATCCTGCGTACGAGCGCGCTCCCTCACCCGCCACCCTGCGCGCGATGTCTCCGGAGCGCATCTACGCTGCACTGACCTCGGGGGTCATGAAGTCCGTTGGTGACACGCTCAGCGATGAAGATCGCCTGCGCGTCGCCGAGTCCGTGTCCGGGCAGCTCATGGGTGCGGGCCAGGCGGGGGACGCCAGCGCCATGCCGAATCGCTGCACGAGTAATCCGCCGCTGAAGGGGATCGAGGGCGCCAACTGGAATGGCTGGGGCAACGGGCTGGCCAACCATCGCTTTCAGTCCGCGGCAGACGCCGGACTGACGGCGACCTCGGTGAAGAATCTGCAACTCAAGTGGGCCTTCGGCTACCCGGGTGGCACCTCGGCGTTCGGGCAGCCCAGTGTCGTTGCGGGACGCGTTTTCGTCGGAACCGACACCGGCTATGTGTATTCATTGGACGCAAAGACCGGTTGCGTCTACTGGTCCTACCGGACAGGGACAGGTGTGCGCAATGCGATGACGGTCGGCCCGATCCATTCACCGGGGCATGCCTACGCGGTGTACTTCGGAGATCTGAAGGCTGTCGCCTACGCCATCGATGCACAGACTGGCGTGGAGATCTGGAAAAGACGTGTCGAAGACAATTTCGCGACACGCGTGACAGCCGCGCCGGCTCTGTACGAAGGACGGCTCTATGTCCCCATCTCCGCCTGGGAAGGCTTTCAGGCCCGCGCGACCGACTACGCGTGCTGCACGGCCGTTGGGAGTGTCAGCGCGCTCGATGCCAACACCGGGAAGGTCATCTGGAAGACCTATACCATCCCGGGCCGGCCGAAGCCCACACACAAGAACTCTCGCGGCGTGCAGCAGTATGCCCCGGCGGGTGTGCCCATCTGGAACACGCCGACGATCGATGCGAAGCGCCGTGCGGTCTATGTGGGCACTGGCGATGCCTCGACCTTCCCGGCTCCGCCGACCGCCGATTCCATACTGGCCCTGGACCTGAAGTCGGGCAAGGTGCGCTGGTCGAAGCAGATCTACCCAGATGACTCGTACATCGTCGGTTGCGACGGCGAAGGCTACACGGAGAATTGCCCCAGCAAGGTGGGACCCGACTGGGATATCCCCATGTCGCCCATGCTCCGGGACCTTCCTGGCGGCCGCACCCTGATCGTCTTCGGCACGAAACCGGGCGATGTGTTCGCGCTCGATGCCGACAAACAGGGCGCCGCGGTCTGGCACACCAACGCGGTCAGCGAGACTGCGGTGGCGGAAGCGCTGCGTGCGAAGGGTGCGGAGAATCGCGGCCCCATGTGGGGCGGAGCCATGGATGAGCACTTTGCCTACTTCGGCTTGAACGCCGGAGGTGTTGCAGCGATGAGCCTGGCGGATGGTCAACGCGTCTGGCACGTGCCTTTGAATGCAACTCCCGAAATCAAGATCACACACTCGGCCGCCGCCACAGTGATCCCCGGCGTCGTGTTCATCGGCGGATCCGATGGGCGGTTGTGGGCGATCTCCAGCGACGACGGCAAGACACTCTGGCACTACGACAGCGCGCGCAGATACGACGACACCGTGAACGCGGTGCCGGCACACGGCGGATCCTTCATGTCATCGGGTCCGACGGTGGCCGGTGGAATGCTGTTCGTGGGATCCGGTTACGGTGTCGTCACCGGCACACCCGGCAATGTACTGCTGGCGTTCAGCGTGGACTGACACAGTCCACGCAGCCGGCGTCCCCCAGGCCCTGTCGGCCGTCGCCAGACCCGATTGCGGTGCGGCACCGACCCGAGCCTGAGAAGCCTAGAAGTCCGTCACAGTCCGGAGCGATGAATGCTCGACGCGATCCGGCGAGCGGCGCCGGCGGGTACGCCCACAATCTGCCCGTATGCAGTGGCGCCACCTGCTCTTTGCCATTGTCGCCTTCGTCGCGGTATGCCAGGGCTACCAGCACTGGAGGCTGCGCCCGCTCCATCCGGCGGATGGCGAGATCGCACCCGATGAGCCGGTACAGACGGAAGTCAGCGGCCTGGCGGAAACCGCGATCGGGCGCTGGAAGCTGACACCGCGCGCCCACTATGACATCACCGCACGGATCCTGAGCCGGGAGGATTATCACTTCGATCCGATCTCGGATCTGATCCCCGAGGATCTCGCGCTGGGATGGGGGCCGATGTCGAACAACACGATCCTGCGCGGTTTCGATATCTCCCAGGGCGCACGCTTCTACACCTGGCGACCCATCGGGGCGTTGCCCATCCCACGCGAAACGGTCATCGAGCACAGCGCCAACACCCACGTGATTCCGGCCACAGCGCTGGTGCGCCGCGAGCTTGGGGCTTTGCGGGTGGGTCAGGTGGTTCGACTGCAGGGATACCTGGTCGATGGCAATCGGGACGATGGAGCCTACATCCGTACGTCGATGACGCGGGCCGATACAGGAGCGGGCGCGTGCGAGGTGGTCCTGGTCGATGAGGTGGATGTCCAGTAACCCGGTCGGGTACTCTGACCGCCGCCGCACTCAGGCACTGCTGAACCAGGCAACCAGCAGTGCGGCCTCCGTCGAGCGGGTGAGTCGCGAGGCGCGATGGGTCCGGCCGCAATCGGGTCGTTACCAGGTCATCGACGCCAGTCCGCTCAACCCCGACCCGGCCCGGAGTTGACGACGAACTGAAATACGTCGGGCCGCGCATAGTGGCCGACGACATCGAAATCGAACCTGGCGCGTGTCAGATCGGCGAGATCGACTCGCGCCGCGAGCACCCCTTCCGAACCGTACAGCGGCTGGGCCAGGAATTCTCCCATCGGACTCACTATGCAGCTGCCGCCGCGAATGGGCAGATCCGGGAGATTCTGGGCGCTGTCCAGCCAGCCCGGCGGATAGGCATCGCGTGTCAGGAACTGACAACTGCTCAGCACGAAACAGCGGCCCTCGCGCGCGATGTGCCGCAGGGTCGGAATCCACACATCCCGGTCATCGACCGTGGGAGCGCAATAGAACTGCACGCCCTGCGCATACATCGCCATCCGTGCGAGCGGCATGTAGTTTTCCCAGCAGATCAATCCACCGAGAGTGCCGATGTCGGTGCGGAAGGCATTGAGGGTCGAGCCGTCGCCGCAACCCCAGATGAGCCTTTCGATGGCGGTCGGCATCAGCTTGCGGTGCTTTCCCAGCAGTTCACCTGATCTGGAGAAATAGAGAGCCGTGCAGTAAAGCGTGCCGCCGTCACGTTCGATCACGCCGACGACGAGGTGAAGATTCGAGTCACGCGCGATCGTGCCGATCCGGGCGGTTGCAGGACCTGGCACTTCGATTGCGCACTCGGCGTATTGCCGGAACAGGTCACGGCCGCCATCGGTGCGGATTCCGAGCGAAGCGCCGAACACCAGTCCCTTGGGATAACCCCCGATGAATCCTTCGGGAAACACGGCCAGATCGAGCTGCCGTCGCGCGCACTCGCTGCACCAGTGCTCCAGCTTCGCGAGGCAGCGTTCGGTGTCCCCGAGGACTGAGCCTGCCTGCACCACACCGATCTCCGTCATGAACCGACGTTAGCACACTCTCCGCAGCTCAACCCGCTGGCGGCCGGCGCACGCCTGACGAATCCCCCCGACCCTGTTGTTCCGGCCATTACGTTCATACCGTCCGGTGCCCGGCGGGATGGCAAACACCGGAGCGCAGTTCCATACTGAGAAGGCGGCAGCAGGCACAACATGTCAAAGCGGGAGGGTAACCGGCCGGCCGGCCCGGACGGCATTTCGCGGTACCCGGATTCGGGCCCGGCGACTCAGGACTCGGACAGTGGCATGGGTACGCGAGGCCCAATGGAATCCGTCTCCGTGGATGTTCCGCCGGTAGCGCAGAGCAGGCAGGCGTTCTTCTCGAGGCTGTTCGAGAGAAACGCCCGGGCGCTGCTGGCATTCCTGGCGCGGCGTCTGGGCGGGCGGTCGGAGGCCGAGGAGTTTGCCCAGGAGGTGTGGGCGCGCATGCTCGAGCTGGATGACCCGCAGGCGATCCGCGATCCGGAGGCCTACCTGTTCACGGTGGCCCGCAACCTGGTCAGCAAGCAGGTTCCAGTGCAGCGCCGGGCGCGGAATACCTTCGACGTGGATGACCCGTCAGTCCAGGCGGAGATGGCGGAAAGCGCCTCGATCGGCCAACAGGTGGATGAGAAGGTCCGCGCGGCATGGCTCCACGCGTGGATGCGGGAACTCAAACCTGATTGCCGGACGGCGGTCTCGCTGCATCATTTCCAGGGTCAGTCCTACGAGGAGGTCGCCCGACACCTGAATGTCTCGGTCAACATGGTCAAGAAGCACCTGAGCCAGGCACTGCGCCGAGGGCGCCGGCGTCTGGGGCGGTTGAGGTGAGTCGATGAGGATGAATCGCCGGCGTGCACGGGTTGCCGGGGAGGCGGCGGACTGGTTCGTCGCCAATCGCGGCGGACTGGACGACGAACAGCGCCGCCGCTTCGCGGCCTGGCTGAAGGCCTCCCCGTTGCACGTCGAGGAGTACCTGGGTGTTGCCGAAGTGGTGGGTGAGCTGCGCAAGGCGGCCAGCGATCCCGGGTTCTCGCCCTCCAGGCCGGCGAAAACAGTGCTACGTCCGCGATGGGTGCCCCTGGCTGCAGCCGCAGCGATTGCGCTCGTCGCCGCGGGCCTCGTGTGGTTGATGTCCTTGCGACCGACCGCGCCCGTGGAAGTGGTGCACGTCGATCATTTCGCCACGCGGCACGGTGAGCAACTCACGCGGCGCCTGTCGGACGGTTCAGTGCTGACCCTGAACACGGACACTGCTGTTGCAGTGCGCTATGCACGAGCCGGGCGGCAGATCGCCGTCGAGCGCGGGCAGGTGGCTTTCCAGGTGGTTCACGATGCCACCCGACCGTTCCAGGTGACAGCCGGTTCGGCGGAGATCGTGGATCTGGGAACCCGCTTCGACGTCCATCTCCAGCAGGACGCCACTGTGGTCACGGTGGTCGAAGGTGAGGTGTCGGTCGGGCTTGCGGCAGGAATTGCCGGAAGTGGCTCCGCGCAGCCAGTCGAGGTCGCAGCGGGTGAGATGGTGCGCGTCGAGCACGGGCAATTGCCCGCAGCTGCCTCCCGGGCAGACGTGCGCCGCGTGACCGCGTGGCTGCACCGCCAGATCTCGTTCGAAAACATGGCCCTCGGCGACGTCGCGGCCGAATTCAACCGCTACAGCCCCGTGCCGGTGGAGATCGATTCTCCGGCGCTGCGAACGCTGGCCGTCAGCGGCAATTTCTCCATCGACGATACCGACTCGTTCATCGCCTTCCTGCGCACTCTGGACGGAGTCGGGGTGGAATCCAGCCCGACACGGGTCCGGGTGTACAGGAAATGAGCTGTGCGGACCCCTAGGCTGCACGCCTGCCTGCTGGTTGTCCTGCTCGGCGCCTCCAGCGCACACGGCGAAGTGCCGGCTCCCGCCTCACCCCGGCTGACCCAGGCCATCCCACCACAGGAGCTCTCGCAGGCCCTGAGAACATTCGAGGATCTGACCGGGCTGCAGGGACTGTATCTCACCGGGACGATCGCCAACCGCAAGTCCGGTGGCTCACCGGCGGGTCTGCCGCCCGGCCCGGCACTGACCCGTCTGTTGCGGGGCACCGGTCTCGCGTTCGAGTTCCTGAACTCCCGCTCCTTCACGCTCGCCCTGATCCGCAGCCAGCCGGTTCAGTCACAAGCGGAGCTTCCCACCTACTCCGGTCCGCAGGAGGAAGTGGTCGTCACCGCCACGCGCGGAGGCCAGCCGGCCTTCCGGGTGCCGGGTGATGTGTTCGTGTGGAACCAGGACAACCTCCAGCTGGCGGGCATCAAATCCATCGCGGATATCGGTGCCCTGACGCCCGCAGTGCAGTTCGACTTCGTGTCCACCGTCGGCAGCGGTGTCTACACGAACGTGACGATCCGTGGCATCACCGACCGACACGGCAGCACCACCGGGATATTCCTGGACGATGTGGCATTGCCGGCCGCGAGGAGCAACGTCTTCGGACGTGCCCTGCCCTATTACTTCGATCTGGATCGAATCGAGGTGTGGCGCGGACCGCAGGGAACGCTGTCCGGTGCGGATGCGCAGGGCGGCGCAGTCCGGTTCGTATCCACCGAGCCCAGCCTCACCGAGCTGAGCGGCGTCAGTCACGCCGAATATGCGGTGACCGAGCGTGGCGGCCCCAGCTTCGAGACCGGAGCGGCTGCGGGTGGGCCGGTCGTTCCGGACACGGTGGGATTTCGTGCCAGCGCGTGGTACCGCTCGGACGGCGGCTATGTCGATCGGGTCAATCCCTTCACCACGGCGGTGGTGCAGGACAGCTCCAATCAGGTGGAAAGCGCCAACTTCCGCGGTGCCCTCACCGTGGCACCGAGTGATTCGGTGCGGGTCAGTCCGTCCCTGACGTATGTGTCTTCGCGAGCCCAGGATTCGCCGGCCTTCTTCACGTACCTCTCCGATCCGGGTCAGGGCCGCCTGTACAACGGCGCCTTGGTGCCGCAGCCCTTCGACGACATCTTCTATCTGGCCTGCATCCGCACAACCGATCGCCTGGCGAGCATGACCATCACCGGACTGACCTCCTACTACCATCGCGCCGGCAACCTGACTGTCGATGACACGGAGTCGGTCAAGTGGGGCGGCCTGCCGCACGGCTGGGGGTATTGGCGCGGCCCCGCCTATCCGGCCAGCTACGACGATGCGGTAGTGACCTACACGTCGCTGCGTCAGAACGTGTTCACGCAGCAGTTGACCGTGAACTCCCCGAACCCGGACAGCGCCGTCACCTGGCTGTCGGGTCTTGCCTACACGCGCACGCGCGATGTCGAGGCCTATCACGTCGTGGCCGCATACATCCCGGTGCTGCATGCCCCGCTCGACTCCTACGATGCCACCACAACAGACCGGACTCAGTGGGCGGGCTTCGGACAGGTGGAGTGGCTGATTCGCCGCCACCTCAGCTTGAGTGCCGGGGCCCGGATCGATCGCGAACACTACGACGCGGCATCGGTCGCGCCGCCGGCTTATCACGGCACGAACACGGAAACATTGCTCGTGCCCAAGCTCTCCGTCTCGTATGACTCGGAGACGCACGACGTTCTCTATGCCACCGTTGCCAGAGGCTATGCGCCGGCCGGCGTGGATGCGGCGCTGCCCACGTGTTTCGCGAAGCCGACTGCCTACCCGACCGACAGTGTGTGGAGTTACGAACTGGGCTCGAAATTCCGGCTTGATAACGGCCGCGCGCACATCGGGGCCGTCGTGTTCGATGCGCGCTGGAACAATGGCGCGAGCCTGGACAGGAACTGCCTCGTCACCCACATCCCGGGCAGAGCCGAGAGCAGAGGGCTCGAACTCGCAGCGGATGATGTCCTGAGCGTCGCCCATCAGATCAAGGCGGCTGTCTCCGTGTCGTACGTGGATGCGCGCTACAGGGACACGATCGAATCCGGCGGGGTCGTGATCGTGAACAGCGGCGACGCGGTCGGCACGCCACCGGTGGTCATCTCACCCTGGAATGTCACCACGTCGATCGAGCAGACCTTCGTGGTGCGCGAGGGATTGCATGCCAGCCTGAGGGCGGAGGACGTGTTCCACAGCCGCAATCCGGGTCCTTTCTATACCGGCATCGCATCCTCGCCCTACTTCGCCCCCGGTCTGCCCGCCGATCCCTCGACCCACCTGGTGAACCTGCGGGCGGCGCTGGACCGGGGCCCGTTCCAGGTGTCGCTGTTTCTGGCCAATGCCACCGATTCGCAGCCCACGCTCTTCAAGAGGAACAAGGGGGCGGACGCCAGCACGCTGTATTTCGCGACGACGTTCCGCCCCCGGACACTGGGTCTTGCGGGCACCTGGCAGTTCTGACTCAGTTGCCTTTCCTGGTCCTCGACTGGTGTGACTTGTCCTCGATCAAGGCTGCCGCGACGCCATCCGCGAACGTGTTCTCGATATCGTCCATGGATGTCACGGCGCCATACAGACCACCCCAGGCGAATGTCTTCCTGAGATCGAACTCACCCACTGCGTCGTGTGCCGGAAGCAGATAGACCTGCGCCTTGCCATCGATGTGGATCTGACCAAGGCCGATGAGCATCGCCCGTGCGAACGCGTTTCCCTTGTCGTAGCGCGTCAGATCGACGTCCACCTCAAACGTACGGGCAGCGCCTGCGGCGGGATTGCCCGTCTTGCGGGCGTCGATCCGTGCCTTGATCTTCTCGGCCATGCGACTCTTCTCCTCGTTCAGCATCGTGACTCCATTTCCCGCGGTGACGTTGACCTGAACGTCGTCCGCCGACGTCACCTGTGCGCTCGCGACGATCTGCTGTGAGAAATGCGCTTTGGGTGCGGTGCTGGCGCAACCCGCAAGCGCGACCAATGCCATGGTGATGGTGGAGTGAACTACCCAGCTTGCGTGCCTCATACCCTCTCCAGATGATGCGGTTTTGATGGTGGAACCCCTGCCGCACCGCGGAATCGATCCGCGATAGCAGGCCTCATGAGTCAGGAGTCCCCGGATGGTTGGCGGGGTACCGGAGAGATCACTCGCGCCGCACTGAGCCCGTCAGGGCATGACCGCGGATCCGCGGCGGCGCTTGGGCACTTTGCCGATGCGTGGATCGCGGGCGAGGACGAGCCGGCAGGCGTGGCGCGCCTGCTCTTCGAAATCAGCCGCGGAGGCGGGCAGAACCTGCCAGCTGGTGACTTCCTTGTCGAACACGCGGATGGAGCGCATTCGCGGAAACTCCTGCCGCAGGCTGGCGTGATGCTCGACTGCGGTCGCCAGCCAGATGCCGTTGTCCGCACGGTCGCCGGGCTTGTCACGCAGAATGAGAACGATCCTGTCTTCGACATACACGGCGAGACAGCCGAACATCGGCCGCGTGGTGGGAGACAGGGGCGCAAGTGCGTCCAGCACGAACTCATGCGGCACGGGTTTGTGCCGCTTGCGCGCCGCGAGTGCGCCATCGAACGGATGACGGGGAATCCTCGGCTTTGGCATCTGCACCCGGTTTGCGCCGCCAGGATCCCGCCCCTGCGCGCCGACCCGACGCGGCTCACAGGAAAGCCGCCTTCGGCGTCGGAACCTACTTGCCGTCGAACGCCTGCTTGAGGCCAGCGATGTCGAGTTTCACCATCTGCATCATGGCCTGCATGACGCGCCCGGCCTTCGCACGGTCCGGATCCCTCATCATTGCGATGAGCGCGTCCGGGACGATTTGCCAGGACACCCCGAACTTGTCCTTCAACCAGCCGCACATCACCGGCTTGCCGCCGTCCGCGGTCAGTGCGTCCCAGTAGCGATCCACCTCGCCTTGATCCTTGCAGCTCACCGACAGCGAAATGGCATCGTTGAAGGTGACGTGCGGACCGCCGTTGAGTGCCTGACAGGGAAAGCCCGCCAGGGTGAATTCCACGAGAATCACCCCTCCAGCCTTGCCGCCCGGCCAGTCGGAAGTCGACCGCTGCAGTTGATCGATGCGTGAGTCCGGAAAGACCGACGTGTAAAGGCGGGCGGCCTCTTCGGCGCGCCCGTCGAACCAGAGGCAGGGAGTGATCTTGTGCTGGGCGCTCATGGGGCCTCCCGTCGCGAATCAGTTGATCTTCACATGACGGAACAGGTTGCTTCGGGCTTCGTCATCCAGCTCGGTCTTGAAGTTGTGCCTGTCCTTCAGGGCTTCGGCGCGCACGGCGGCCGGCCGCGCGCTGAGTCGATCGAACCAGCGCTTCAGATTCGGCAGTGAATTCCAGGCATCCTCGCCCAGCACGAACGGTATGGCGCGGCACCAGCCCCAGGCGGAGATGTCCACGATGGTATACGTGCTGCCCAGCAGCCAGGTCTTGTCCGCAACCTGAGCATCCAGAATGGAGTAGTGGCGGCGAGCCTCATATACATAGCGATCCACTGCGTAATCGATGCCCTTGGGCGCGTGGTGCCGGAAGTGCACGGCCTGGCCCGAGTACGGGCCGATACCGGAGGCGATGAACATCATCCATGACAGCAGCTCACCGCGGGTCTTGGCCGGATCGTCCGGCAGGAATTTTCCGGTCTTCTCGGCGAGATAGAGCAGGATGGCAGTGCTGTCGAAGACGCGAACATCACCATCCACGATCACCGGCACCTTGGCATTGGGATTGAGCGCCAGGAATTCAGGCCGGTGCTGATCTCCCCGGCGGGTATCCACGGGGATGAACTCGTACGGCAGCCCGGCCTCCTCCAGGAACAGCGCCACCTTGACCGGATTGGGAGCCGGGCTGTAGTAGAAACGGATCATCGTGAACTCCTTCGGTGACTCGTGCGAAGGCGCCCGCGCGCCTTGGGAACGAGCGAACATACCGCAAACCGATGAACCTGTCGGCCTGGCGGCATCGTGGATGCGCCTGCGTTCCCGCCACGCAGTATGATTGAGGCAGACCCGCAAGGAAGGGAGTGGAGCATGGCTACGAGGCGCGCACTGCTGATGGCGGCCGGAGGGTGGGTTCTGGGTGGAACCGGAGCCTTGCGACTGGCACGAGCGGCGCTGCCCTCGGGGGCAGCCGATCCGCAGACTCTGGAAGCCATCGCCGGGAAAAAGCCTCTCATCCGGCGATCAGGCCGGCCACCGAACTACGAATGCCCCGCCGCCTACCTGGGCGAGGCGATCACTCCCAACGATCGGTTCTTCGTGCGCTGGCATCTGGCCCACGTTCCGGAAGTGGACGCGCGCAGCTGGCGACTGCAGGTCGCAGGCGAGGCGGCCGGGCGCAGCTTCGAGCTGAGCCTGGATCAACTGCGACACGAGTTCGAGCCGGTGGAACTGATCGCCGTGTGTCAGTGTGCGGGCAATCAGCGAGGTCTCGCCGAACCACATGTGCCGGGTGTGCAGTGGGGGCCCGGTGCGGTGGGCAACGCGCACTGGAAGGGTGTCCGGCTGAAGGACATTCTGGCGCGCGCCCAGGTCAAGGCCGATGCGCTGGAGATTGCCTTCGAGGGCGCCGACGGACCCGTGCTTCCGGCGACACCGGATTTCACGAAGAGCCTGCCCGTGTGGAAAGCGCTCGATGAGAACACGCTGATCGCCTATGAGATGAACGGTTCAGCGTTACCCCGGTGGAACGGCTTTCCCGTGCGTGTGATCGTGCCGGGCTGGGCGGCCACATACTGGGTCAAGCAGCTGACGGAGATCCATGTTCTGAACCAGCCGTTGAAGAGCTTCTGGATGAACACGGCGTATCGGGTGCCCAAGGGGAAATTTCCGGTCGGTGATCGCTTCGAGTCGCAGGAGAACGAGACGAGCACGCCGGTGCTGGAGATCGATGTGAATTCGGTGGTCAGCAATGTGAAGGCGGGCCAGCGATTTCCTGCGCGCCGGCCCCTGACGATACAGGGAGTGGCGTGGGATTCGGGCGGTGGCATCCAGCAGGTCGATATCTCCCTCGATGGAGGTCAGAGCTGGAACCCCGCGAAACTGGGCAAGGACCTGGGGCGCTACTCCTTCAGACCGTGGCACTTCACCTACACGCCTGAGCGCCCTGGACCGGGGAGCGTCATGGCACGCGCGACCAGTTCACGCGGTGCCGTGCAACCGCAGGACTGGACCTCGAATCCCGCGGGCTATCACAACAACTCGCTGCAGAAGATCGATTTTGCCGTCATCTGAAGGCGCGCCATGAACTACAGAGCAATCGGTTTGGCGATGATCGCGCTGCTGACCGGGTCTGCAGCGGCCGCTGATGGGCATGACGCGACTCTGAAGGAAGGACGCGACGCGGACCTCACGACCGCGCGCTGCTCGATCTGCCACAGCACGGACTACATCCCGATGAACTCGGTCTTCCTCAAGCAGGCCGGATGGGACGCCGAGGTCCACAAGATGATCAAGGTGATGGGAGCGCCGATCCCCGAGGACGAGGCGCAGAAGATCATTGCGTACCTGACGCAGTATTACGGGGTCGCGCAATAAATACCCGCCCCGACCGGTCCAGGTAGCACGCGCCTGCAAAGGCGTGATCGGCTCCAGAGAGGCTACCGATGAGAAGATTCCTCGCGTTGTTCCCGTGCCTGGCGATGCTGTGCAGCAATCCAGCGGTCGCGGGTACCTGGGTGGCAGCCCCGGGCGGCTCTGCGGCTGGCCTGATGCAGCGACTGGACCGGGCGCGCTGGATCGCCGCCGGTGCGAAACGCACCGCTCGCGTGGTCTACGTCTTTGCCGATCCGGACTGCCCGTTCTGCAATGATCTGTGGAAGGCGCTGAAGTCGGCTCGCGCGCCTGATGTGCAGATCCGCTACCTGCTGGTGGCTGTCATCGATGCCGACAGCCGCGGCAAGGATGCCGCCATTCTCGAATCGGCCGATCCGGCGGCGGCCCTCGAGCAGCACGAACGCAACTACGCCAAGGGCGGAGTGACACCGAGGTCCACGGTGCAACCCGCCACGGCCGAGACCGTCTCGGTCAACGAGGCACTGATGCAGGCGCTGCATCTGTACGGAACGCCTGGCATGGTCTACCTGGATGAACACAATGAAGTGAAGGTGTTTGGCGGCATGCCCAATGCCGGACAGTTGCGTGCGATCGTCGGTAAACGCAGCACCCCATGACCTCGGTACGCGATCAGCTGCGCAGCAATGCGGTGGCACTGATCAGCCTGGTCATCGCGCTCGTCAGCCTGGGCTACAACACCTGGCGCAACGAGCGCACCGAGCACAATCGCAACATGCGCGCGGCGGCCTTCGAGTTGTTGACCAAGCTCGCGGAGTTCGAGCGCGGCGTGTTTCTCGCGCATTACGACCGGGACCCGGCCAGCGGCAACCCGCGAACCGGCTGGAGCTATGTGATCGTCATGAACGATCTCGCTCAGGTCATGCCGAGCGAAGTGCAGACCCGGGCGGCTGTCCTGCGCGAGACCTGGCGATCGAACTGGGAAGGCCTGGGCAAGGATGACGAGCTCGCCGTCGATCGCATCGATGGCGATATCACGAAACTGCGCGAGGCCACCCTGGACACGCTGCGCGCGCTGCATTGAGGCAGTACGCCGCGTCCCGCGCTACTCTGTCCGGCATCTCCTCGTCATGGATGACGCCTGGCAGGTTGGGCCAAGACGGCGACGCCCCCGCCGACCGCATCGACGGAAGCGTCGCAGATCGCCGGCAGACCGTACTCGATTGCAGCAATCGTTGCGGTGTCGACTGCCGTTCAACTCCCTGGCGGTACTTCCTGGCGTTTGATTGCCTGGCGGCTCAGCTCTTCACACCCTCACTTCTGATCACTTCGCAACTCTGGTGGCTCTTCTTCAATTCATGGCAGGCGGAATCGGCCTCGCTCTGGCTCATCGGCGCGGATTCGAGCGCGAAGTGCCTGCCGCCCCTGGACGGAACCACCTCCACGTCATGCAGGAGCCTGGCGTACCGGGCATTCAGGCTCTCCCGTTCGCGCTGCGCCAGCTTCTGGCTGTTCGCCGAGGTCAGGCGCACGCGGAAGCCGGTGAGCGAGGCCAGCTTGGCGCGTGCCTGATCGGATTGCGCGCTCTGGGGATACTTCGTGAGGAATTCCTGCAGCGCCGCGACCGTACCGGCGCCATCGGCGCTCTTCCAGTCCGCCGCCCGCTGCGCGTCGGTGAGCGCTTGCTGCGCATCCTTCAGGTGGGATCCGGCCGGCTGTTGCTCCAGGTAGCTGCGGTAGGCGTCCGGTGTATTGGCCTGCTTTGCCTGCGACCACGCAGCTTCATCCTCGAGCGCATGCACGCGGTTGGCCGCTTCGACGCTGTTCGGTCCGGATGGATGCCGGGTCAGGTAATCCTTGTAGGCGGCCACGGTGTTGGCCGTACTGGCCTTGTTCCAGTCCTGCTGCGCCGAACTGCAGGCACACAGCGCGAACACCAGGGCAAGGATCAGACTCGTCCTCGATCGCCGCATGGCAGGCCCCCTCGAGCCGGACCAGGGAGATTAATACGCTACACTATGTCTCGTAATTCAACAAGACGCTGCCGTTCGAGGTGAATGGACGGCGCAGAGCACTTGGCCCATGCTCGCGCCGAACCAATAACGGAGTGCACCTTGAGCCGAAGCGATGGCATACGGTCCGGAGCCGCCCGACAACCTGCGCGGGCGCGCCGGCAACCACCGACGCGCCCGGGACGACCGCGGAACGTACAGATCGACTCGGAAGTCGTGGCCGCCGTGCTGGAGATACTGCGCACCCGCGGGTATCGGTCCGTCACCATCGAGAAAATCGCGAGGCAGGCAGGGCGCGCGCGCACGAGCCTGTATCGCCGCTGGCCAAGCAAACGCCACCTGGTGGCTTACGCCGTGATCAGCGAAATGGGGGACAACCCCGCACCGGACACCGGCAACCTCGGGGCGGACCTGGAGGCGGCGGTCAGGACCCTATGGGCCGCGTTCGCCGGTCCGCTGGGTCAGGCGCTGGGCGGACTGGTCGGAGAGATGGCGCAAGATGCGGAGCTGGCTGCCTTGATCCGACAGGATGTGTTGGCCTCCCGACGGCAGTCGATGCGGGCGGCGCTCGCGCGCGCGCTGCGGCGCGGCGAGGTCCGGAGCGACCTCGACGTTGAACTGGTGCTGGATATGTTGACCGCGCCCTTCTACTACCGTGCCCTGTTCAAGCACGCGCCCATCACTCGCCAGACGACATCCGCCGTGGTTGGGTACATCCTGCGGATCGTGACAGGACGACCATCCTTGAAAAAGACGAAGCGGTCTGCTGTGCAGGGGGAACCACGGAGCCGCCCAGGCGTCTGATAGTCGGAGGCGTTCTGCAATGCTCCGTATCCGGCACGCAATCGACATTGCGGCATTCGCGCTGTCGTCACTCGCAACCGCCGCCGCAGTCCAGGCGACCCCGCCAACTCGCTCGCCCCCCGGGCCCGAGCCGGCGATCTGGTCACCGCACGAGCTGATCGTGGAACTGCATGCCTTGCCGCACCGCTACAGCTGCGATGAGCTGTGGTACAAGTTTCACGACGTGCTGCTGGCACTGGGAGCACGGCCTGACATGAAAATCCTGACCTATCAGTGCGAAAGTGCCCTGGGCGCCGTCGGCGACTCGCCCCGGGTGGAACTGGAATTCTCGGTACCCAGCCCGCTCAGCGGCCCCGCGGCGCGCTGGGCCACGCTGCGTGCGGTGATGCAGCCCGTGACACTCGCGCCGGGCAGACCCTCGCACATCGACGCCCGGGACTGCGAATTGCTCGATCAGATGAAGGACACGCTGCTACCGGCCATCGGCGACAGAGTGGCTACATTCGAGCTGCCATGCCAGGCGCAGTCGAATTCCCGCCCGCCGTTCTCCCTTGCAGTCCAGGCC
>DATKLO010000254.1:0-3031 GCA_035542375.1 Steroidobacteraceae bacterium
GCTGATGAGCGGCGCCGGCGTACAACGTGCCAGGGAGATTGCCGAACGCGTGGAACGCTTCGTCCGGGACGTGGTCATTCCGTATGAAAAGGATACGCGTCGGAACGCACACGGTCCGACGGAGGAGCTGGTCGTGGAGATGCGCGAGAAGGCGCGCGCCGCCGGCGTCCTGACTCCACACATCTTATCCGATGGCAGTCACCTGACTCAGCGGGAAACCGCTCTCGTGCTGCGAAAGTCGGGCCTCTCGCCGCTGGGACCGCTGGCCCTCAATACTGCTGCGCCGGACGAGGGCAACATGTATCTGCTGGGCAAGGTTGGTACGCAGGAGCAGAAGCGGCATTTCCTGGCGCCGTTGATATCCGGCCGCGCACGCTCGGCTTTCTTCATGACGGAACCGGCCGAAGACGGCGGAGCCGGGTCCGATCCGTCGATGTTGCGGACGACGGCACGACTGGACGGCCAATATTGGGTCGTAGACGGCCGCAAGGCATTCATCACCGGCGCCGAAGGCGCTTCGGTTGGAATCGTAATGGCACGGTCCGAAGCGGGGGCGTGCATGTTTCTGGTCGATCTGCCCGATCCGGCGGTCCGTATCGAGCGCGTCCTGGACACGATCGACAGCTCGATGCCGGGCGGGCACGCGGTGGTGAGGATTTCGGGCCTTCGCGTCCCGCAGTGGCAGATGTTGGGAAACGAGGGTGAAGGTTTCACGCAGGCGCAGGTGAGGCTGTCGCCGGCCCGGCTGTCGCACTGCATGCGATGGCACGGAGCCTGCACCCGGGCGCAGGAGATTGCGAGCGAGTACGCGTGCCGGCGTCATGCCTTCGGCAAACCGCTGATCGATCATGAAGGTGTTGGTTTCATGCTGGCCGACAACATGATCGAGCTGCAGCAGGCCGAGCTGATGATCGACTGGTGCGCGGGAGTACTGGACGGCGGGTCTCTGGGCACCCGTGAGAGCTCGATGACCAAGGTGGCCGTGGCGGAAGCGCTGTTCAGGATCGCTGACCGCTGCGTACAGGTCATGGGTGGAACCGGGGTGACGCGCGACACCGTCGTGGAGCAGGTATTCCGGGAAGTCCGTGCTTTCCGCATCTACGACGGACCCACGGAGGTGCACAAATGGTCGCTGGCCAAGCACATCAAACGAGAGAGCCGTGTCGAGCCCTGAGGAGCTTCTACCGCAGCTTCGTGCGGAGCACGCCTTCGATCCGCTTGCCCTGGAGGCGTGGCTGCGGGCTCATGTGAAGGGATTCGAGGGTCCCCTGCGGGTGGACCAGTTCAGGGGAGGGCAGTCGAATCCGACCTTTCGTCTGTCGACACCGGGGACCGCTTATGTGTTGCGGCGAAAGCCACCCGGCGCCCTGTTGAAAGGAGCGCATGCCATCGAGCGGGAAGCCCGTGTGATGTCGGCACTGCAGAGTACCGGGTTCCCGGTGCCCCGTGTGCATGCGCTATGCGCCGATCCCGGCCTCATCGGTACGCCGTTCTTCGTCATGGAGCTGGTGCAGGGGCGCATCTTTTGGGATGCGACGTTCCCGCCAGTCGCACGCGAGCAACGGCCCCTTTACTTCGATGCGATGAACGCCACCCTCGCCAGGCTCCATCAGATCGATTTCGCGGCCATCGGACTCGCGGACTTCGGCGCCCAGGGCAACTATTTCGAGCGGCAGATCAGTCGCTGGTCGCGACAGTACCTGCAGGATGAGGCGGCGGGGCGCGATCCAGACATGGACCGGCTCGTCGAATGGCTGCCGCGGCACATCCCCGCGGGTGACGAAGTGAGTCTCATCCACGGGGACTTCCGTTGTGACAACCTGATCTTCCATGCGACCGAACCGCGCATCGTCGGCGTGCTGGACTGGGAACTGTCCACGCTCGGACATCCGCTGGCGGACTTTGCCTATCACTTGATGATGTACCGCGTGCCGCCGCGTGGAGTGGCAGGCCTTCTGGGCGCGGATCTGCGTGCTCTCAACATCCCGAACGAAGCCGAGTACGTAGCCGCGTACTGCGCGCGCACCGGTCGGGCCGGGATCGCCAACCTGAACTTCTACATCGCCTTCAATCTCTTCCGGTTTGCCGCAATTCTCCACGGTATCAAGGGACGGGTGCTGCGCGGAACGGCGGCGGCCGGTAATGCCAGGGAGATGAGCACAACCATGCCGCTCTATGCGCGCAGCGCCTGGCAGGCAGCCCAGGGCTGAACGCAGGCATCGAGGGGGAATTCGTATGAAAGCAGCCGAACGCTTCGGATCGACCGTCTTCTCGTACAAGTTCATAGCGCCGGTACCCTACTCCGGGGCAATCACGCGCAGCGATCTGCTTCAACGGATCGCGGCCTGCACCAGCGCACGCCTGGTCCTGCTGCAGGGCCCGGCCGGACACGGCAAGTCGACCGTGCTGCAACAGTTGAAGGATGTTGCACAAGCCTCGGGTGAATGTACGGGCTGGCTGACCATGGACAGCGGCGACAACGACCCGCGGCGCTTTCTGCTGCACATTCAGTCCCTGGTGATGGCTCTGAGCGCGGAAGGCGGGCAGGCGCCGCTGCCGCTGTCCGACCAGATGGACGGAAGCTGTCACTTTCATCCCGGCTGGCTGCTGGACTGGATCACCCGCCTCGGTCGCCCGGTGGCGCTGTTCTTCGACGAGCTGCAGACCCTCACCGATAAAACCGTCCTGGGTTTCCTGGCAACCCTGTTCGAGCGTGCCCCCGACTGTCTGCGCGTCTATGTCGGTACGCGCTCGCTCCCGGATGTAGGACTGGCGCGTCTCGTCGTCAACAACCGGGCGTTGATTCTGAAGGGAGACGATCTGCGCTTCTCGCCTCAGGAAGTCGCGAATTTCTTCGCCGCGGCCGGCGACCTCGGCATCGACATTGACGAGATCGACGCCATCTATCGCCGCACGGAAGGCTGGCCGGCGGCGCTGCAACTGTTCCGGCTGACGCTGGGCAGCCCCATGGTGCGCCAGTCCCTGGGCAGCGAGTCGGCCCGCGCACCGCGCGATCTGGCCGAATACCTCG
>DATKLO010000255.1:0-8246 GCA_035542375.1 Steroidobacteraceae bacterium
CGGCTGGCGGCGTCGGCGTCGTAGCGACTTCGATCGTCGGCTGGCGCGTCAGCGCCAGGGCGAGCACTTCGTCGATCCACTTGACCGGCTTGATCTCGAGATTGCCCTTGATGTTGTCGGGGATCTCCACGAGGTCCTTGCGGTTCTCATCGGGGATGAGCACCGTCTTGATGCCACCCCGATGCGCCGCGAGCAGCTTCTCCTTCAGGCCACCAATGGGCAGCACCTCACCGCGAAGCGTGATCTCCCCGGTCATCGCCACATCCGAGCGCACCGGGATCCGGGTCAGGGCTGACACGAGCGCCGTGCACATGCCAATACCCGCGCTCGGGCCATCCTTCGGGGTCGCCCCTTCCGGGATGTGCAGGTGCACGTCGAGCTTCTGGTAGAACTCGGACTCCAGGCCCAGCACGGAGGCGCGGCTGCGCACCACCGTCATGGCGGCCTGGATGGACTCCTGCATCACCTCCCCGAGCTGGCCGGTGTGCTGCAGCTTGCCCTTGCCGGAGACGACCGCGGCCTCGATGGTCAGCAGCTCGCCGCCCACCTCGGTCCAGGCCAGGCCCGTGACCTGGCCCACGCGATCCAGATCCTCCGCCTTGCCGTAGCGGAAACGGCGCACGCCGAGGAACTTGTCCAGGTTGCGCGGGGTGACCGCGACGGACTTCTGCTCCTTCTTGTGCAGCAGCATCTGCTTCACGGCCTTGCGTGAGATCTTCGCGATCTCGCGCTCGAGGTTGCGCACGCCGGCCTCGCGCGTGTAGTAGCGCACGATGTCGAGCAGCGCGGCATCGGAAATCTTCAGCTCGTGTTCCTTGAGCCCGTTGTTCTTCATCTGCTTGGGCACGAGGTAGCGCCGCGCGATGTTCATCTTCTCGTCTTCGGTGTAACCGGGCAGACGGATGACTTCCATGCGATCCAGCAGCGGCGCCGGGATGTTCAGGCTGTTGGCCGTGCAGACGAACATCACCTCGGACAGATCCAGGTCCACCTCCAGGTAATGGTCGTTGAAGGTCGAATTCTGCTCGGGGTCGAGCACTTCCAGCAGCGCAGAGGACGGATCGCCCCGGAAGTCCATGGACATCTTGTCCACTTCGTCGAGCAGGAACAGCGGGTTGTGCACGCCGGCCTTGGCCATGTTCTGCACGATCTTGCCCGGCATGGAGCCGATGTAGGTGCGGCGATGGCCGCGGATCTCGGCCTCATCGCGCACACCGCCCAGGGACATGCGCACGAACTTGCGGTTGGTCGAGCGCGCGATGCTCTGGCCGAGGGAGGTCTTGCCCACGCCCGGCGGGCCGACCAGGCACAGGATCGGGCCGCGCAGCTTGTCCACGCGCTGCTGCACGGCGAGGTACTCGACGATCCGCTCCTTGACCTTGTCGAGCCCGTAATGATCCTCGTCCAGCACCTTCTCGGCGCGGGAGATGTCCTTGATGATCTTGGTGCGCTTCTTCCACGGCACCTTGACCAGCCAGTCGATGTAATTGCGGACGACGGTCGCCTCCGCGGACATCGGCGACATCATCTTCAGCTTGTTCAGCTCGCCGGTGGCCTTCTCGCGCGCCTCCTTGGGCATGCCGGCCTTGGCGATGCGCTGCTCGAGCTCGGTGATCTCGTTGCCGCCCTCGTCCATCTCCCCGAGCTCTTTCTGGATGGCCTTCATCTGCTCGTTGAGGTAGTACTCGCGCTGGCTCTTCTCCATCTGCGCCTTGACGCGGCCGCGGATGCGCTTCTCGATCTGCAGCACGTCCATCTCGCCTTCGATGGCGACGAGGATGTGCTCGAGGCGCTTCCTGACATCCAGGATCTCGAGGACCTTCTGCTTCTCGGCGAGCTTGAGGGACATGTGGGCCGCGACGGTGTCCGCCAGCCGGCCCGTGTGTTCTATACCGGCCAAGGCGGTCAGTACCTCAGGGGGCACCTTCTTGTTCAGCTTGACGTACTGCTCGAACTGCGAGATTACCGACCGGGCGAGAACGTCCATCTCCCGCTCGTCGTAGGTCTCGACGTCCGGCAGCAAAGTGACATCGGAGGAGTAGTACTCACCCGCATGCAGCTTCTCTATGCGGGCGCGATCAGCGCCCTCGACGAGCACTTTCACGGTGCCGTCAGGCAGCTTCAGCAGCTGGAGGATCGTGGCGATCGTGCCGATGCGATACAGGTCGTCCGCCTTCGGATCGTCGACATCGGCCTGTTTCTGAGCAACCAGCATGATGCGCTTGTCCGTGCGCATGGCGACATCCAGAGCCTGTATCGACTTTTCACGGCCGACGAACAGCGGGATCACCATGTGGGGATAAACCACCACGTCGCGAAGCGGCAGGACGGGTACGTTTTCGATGCTGGCTGGCGACGGGGTCGGTGGTGTGGGTTCAGACACGCTCAAGCCCTCGATATGGCGCGGAACGCCGCCCCGACAGGCGGTGCCGGCGTAGTAGATAGAATATAGCGGGAAATGAGGCCGTGGCGCCGTGTTTCAATCGGCGCATCACAGCATTCACTGGGGCGTTGCCGGCTCAGTGGTGGTTCGAGCCAGAAGCGCGGCGCGGTTCATCGACGCTGGCGAGTCTGCCTTCGTCCGACCCGTAGACCACGTAGGGCTTGGTCTGCCCCTCGATGACCGTCTCGTCGATGACGACCTTCGACACATTACGCATCGAAGGAAGCTCATACATGGTGTCCAGCAGCACGGTCTCGAGAATCGTCCGCAGGCCGCGCGCGCCCGTCTTGCGCTGCATGGCGCGATGCGCCACGGCCTTGAGCGCTTCGTCGCGGAACTCGAGATCGGCGCCTTCCATCTCGAACAGCCGCCGGTACTGCTTGGTCAGCGCATTCTTGGGCTCGGTCAGGATCGAGACCAGGGCGGTCTCATCGAGCTCGTCCAGGGTCGCGACCACCGGCAGACGGCCAACGAACTCGGGGATCAGACCGTACTTGATCAGGTCCTCGGGCTCGACGTCGTGGAACAGGTCGCTGCCGTGCGGCCGCGAGGTGACGTCGCGCACCTCGGAGGTGAAGCCGATGCCGCCCTTCTGGGTGCGGTTCAGGATGATCTTTTCCAGGCCGGCGAAAGCGCCACCGCAGATGAACAGGATGTTCGAGGTATCGACCTGCAGGAACTCCTGCTGCGGATGCTTGCGGCCACCCTGCGGCGGCACCGAGGCAATCGTGCCCTCGATCAGTTTGAGCAGGGCCTGCTGCACGCCCTCGCCCGACACGTCGCGGGTGATGGACGGGTTGTCAGACTTGCGCGAGATCTTGTCGATCTCGTCGATGTAGACGATGCCGGTCTGCGCCTTCTCGACGTCGTAGTCACACTTCTGCAGCAGCTTCTGGATGATGTTCTCGACGTCCTCGCCAACATAACCCGCTTCCGTGAGCGTCGTGGCGTCGGCGATGGTGAAGGGGACGTTGAGCAGTCGGGCGAGCGTCTCGGCCAGCAGCGTCTTGCCGCAGCCTGTTGGGCCGATCAGCAGGATGTTGCTCTTGGCGATCTCGACGTCGTCCTTGGAGCGCGCGCCACCCGTTCGGGTCTGCAAGCGCTTGTAGTGGTTGTAGACGGCAACGGAGAGCACCTTCTTGGCACGCTCCTGGCCGATCACGTACTCGTCCAGAACCTTCTTGATCTCGTGCGGTTTGGGGAGCTTGTCACGCGCGCGCTCGGCGCGGTCCTCGAGCTCTTCGCGGATGATGTCGTTGCACAGCTCGACGCACTCGTCGCAGACGAATACGGAGGGGCCGGCGATCAACTTGCGAACTTCGTGCTGGCTTTTCCCGCAGAAGGAGCAGTAGAGAAGTTTTCCGTCGTCGTGTCGGCCGCGGGAATCTTCACTCATCGAAGGTCCTCATGAGCGCGGTCAGAACGCTGACCTCGCGCCCGATTCTTATAGCATGGGGTCCGGGGCCTAAGCAAAGCACCACTCCACCGCTAACCCCTTGTGCAGCCGGGAAATGTATGACCGGCTTCACTATCCGGGCGCACCGGGTTAACAAATTGCGCGATGCGCCACATATTGCGGGAGCCGGATGCCCGGCGGAGGGTTCGTGGCACCGCGCCTCGGGCGCCGCATCGGACGGCGCGCCACGCTGGCGCGCGTCGCGAAATCTCACTTGGCGGGAGTGGTGGCCACGTCGCCGCGCTTCTCCAGCACCCGGTCCACCAGGCCGTACTTCACGGCCTCGTTCCAGTCCATGAAGCGGTCGCGGTCGGTATCCTGCTTGATGCGCTCGACGCTCTGGCCGGTGTGGCGCGCCAGGATCCGGTTGAGCCGGTCGCGCGTCTCCAGCATCTCCTTGGCGTGGATCTCCATGTCCGCGGCCTGACCCTGGAAGCCGCCCAGGGGCTGGTGGATCATGACCCGGGCGTGCGGCAGGCAGAAGCGCTTGCCGGCAGCGCCCGCCGCCAGCAGCACCGCGCCCATGCTGGCCGCCTGACCGATGCAGATGGTGCTCACGTCGGGTTTGACGAACTGCATGGTGTCGTAAATAGCCAAGCCCGCGGTCACGATGCCACCGGGCGAATTGATGTACAGGGCGATGTCCTTCTCCGGGTTCTCCGACTCCAGGAAGAGCATCTGCGCCACGACAATGTTCGCCATGTAGTCATCGACGGGGCCGACGATGAAGATCAGGCGCTCCTTGAGGAGGCGCGAGTAGATGTCATAGGCCCGTTCGCCGCGGGCCGTCTGCTCGACGACCATGGGAACGAGGTTCAGTGCACGTTCGTTCATGTCCGGTTTGCCTCTTGACCGAATCCGGTCAGCTCTTTGAAGGTGAGCGGCTTGTCCGTCACCCGTGCCCGCGACACGATCCAGTCGATCACCTGGTCCTCGAGGACCACCGACTCGATCTGGCGCATCGCATCCGCATTCTGAAGATACGCCCGGCGCGCCTCATCCGGGTTGGGGTACGTCGCAATCAGCTCATTCAGCCGTGACTGCACGCGCTCCCGATCCACCGTCAGGCCCTCCATCTGTACGATCTGCCCCATCAGCAGACCCAGCGCGGCGCGGCGGCGACCTGGCTGCTCGAACGCCTCGCGCGGCGGAAGCTGACTCACATCCTTCGCTCCCATCCGCCGTCCAGCATCCACCTGCATCCGCTGCACCTGTTCATCGATGAGCGCCTTGGGGACCTCGAAGGTGTTCTCCCGATACAGCGCATCCATCACCTGTCCCCGAATCCGGTTGCGGATGACCTCGCCCAGCTCGCGTTCCATGCTCTTGCGCACTTCGAGGCGCAGGGCCTCGATTCCACCCTCCTCGACACCGTACGCGCGGCAGAACTCCTCGTCCACTGCCGGAAGGGTCTGTTCCTCGACCTGCTTAATGGTCACTTCCAGCTGAGCCGTCTTGCCCGCCAGACTCTTGTTGGGGTGTTCCGCCGGGAATGAAAGGGTGACGCTGCGCTTCTCGCCAGCCGATGCGCCCCGAACGCCTTCCTCGAGCTCGGCCATCGCCTGCCCTGCGCCCACGACGACCTTGACGTCGCGGCCGCTGCCGCCCTCGAACGCTTCCCCGTCGATCGTGCCGTCGAAGTCGAGAGTGACGCGATCGGTGGGCTGCGCGGATCTCTCCACGGCCGAGAAGACAGGCCGCTGGCGGCGCATGCTCTCGATCATCGCGTCGATGTCCTCGTCGGTCACGGCGGAGGTCGGCCGTTCGATGGCGATCGTGTCGAACGGTTTCACCTGGATCTCAGGCAGCACCTCGAATACGGCGGCGTATTTGAGCTCGGTTCCCGGCCCCATGGTGATGGGCTCGATGCGCGGACCGCCCGCGGGGGTGAGCTTCTCCTGGGTGATCGCCTCGGCGAACGAGCTGCGCATGAGATCGGTGACGACCTCCGTGTGCACCTGGTCGCCGAACTGCTTGCGCACCACCGTCAGCGGTGCTTTCCCCGGGCGGAATCCCTTCAGCCGCGCCGTGCGCGCGATGTCCTTCAGACGCTGCTCAACCTGAGATGCGACCTCGGTCGCCGGCACCGCCACCTCCAGGCGCCGCTCGAGCGTGCCCGTGGCCTTCAACGAGACTTGCATGATGGATCCTCAAGACGTCAGACCGAATGCGAAAGGAGAGACTCGAACTCTCACGGGTTGCCCCACTGGAACCTAAATCCAGCGCGTCTACCAGTTCCGCCACTTTCGCCCGTGCCGCGCACGCACCGGAAGGTGTGGAAGATGCGCTCATCGACCGGTACGGATGGACCGATCCTGGCCGTGCTCTCCGCGGCCCATCATTATAACCGATCGGGTTTTCAACCCGCGCACGTACCCGACCAACCGCTCACCGACGTCTGATGACCCGGGACAGGACGCGCGCCACCCCTTCGAGCCGTTCGATCTGATCGTGGATGCGGTCCGCGACGCTGCGCTGGAGGAGATTGGCGATGTCCTCATCCAGCTCGCAGTTCTGCTGGCGCAGGGCGGCCACGGCGACCACCACCGCGGAGTGGACCTGCCGCAGGTGCAGAACGACCTCACCCACCTGGGCGCGCGGCGGACGCGCACCGGGGACTGACTTTCCGGAAACCATGTCCGCTCCTTGCTGAATGCCGGCCGGCCTTGCGCGACCGGATCACTCTACGTTACTTTAGTACGAGCTGTCAATACTTTCATGATGCCGTTTGGCGCTGACCGCCGGCGGCGCTACATTTGTGTGGTCACTTGCCCGGATGGAATGGAAACCGAACATGGCCGACAGGCGCGAACGACAGGCCGCGGGGGGATTCGCGGTACGCCTGCGTCAGGTGGTGGATGCCAATGGCAGCGCCAACTCGATCGCGAAGAGCATCGACCGCTCCGAAGGCGCGGTGCGCAAATGGTTGCGGGGCGAGTCCGAGCCGAACGTGACCGACCTGCGCACGCTGTGCGAACACACCCGGACGAGCATCGAGTGGCTCGTCACCGGCCGCGGTCGCCGGGACGCTCCCGCGAGCTCGCTGCAGGAGGGAGCCCCACCACCCTATGAGCGGAGCGGCCGGCCGCTCAATCAGGCGCTCCTGGAAGGCATCATCCTCGCGGTCGATGCGGAACTCTCGAACTCCGCACCGCCGCTGTCGGCGACCAAGCGATCGATGCTCGTTGTCACGCTGTACGACCTGTTCGAGTCGGAGCAGCGGGTGGATGCGGCAGCGGTGGCGCGGCTGGTGCGGCTGGCCCGCTAGCCCCCGTCAAGTCTTGCGCGGGTTGCGTGCGGCCCGTGCGCAGCTGACGCCGCGCGCGACGCGCGGCGGGTCACGCGCCGTAGTTGCCTGTAAGCGCTGCGAATTTGCCTGGATGCGCGCAGGAATTGCCCGCTGGCCGGAATTGTGCGAAGAACGAATGTTGTGCGGGCAGGTCATGTGGTACACGTGCACCTGCGCGGCACAGGCCTTTTGGCGCGGGGCATCCCGCGCCTGCAGCATGCAGGCGGTATTACTTATCCATGAGCAGCCCACCTCGAAAGCGAGTGTTTCCTCCGATCAAGGTCGAGCCGGCCAGTACGTTCCTGCCGGGCGAGCGTGAGGCCGTCGCGGAAGTCTGCGAGCGCCTGAAGGGGATGCCCGGTGCACTGCTGCCCATCCTGCACGGCGTGCAGGACAGGCTCGGCTATGTGCCCAGGGATGCGGTCGGGGTGATTGCGCAGGAGCTGAACCTGTCGCGCGCCGAGGTACACGGGGTGCTCACGTTCTATCACTACTTCCGCACGGAGAAGCCGGGACGCACGGTCATGCATCTGTGTCGCGCGGAAGCCTGCCAATCCGTTGGTGCGGCGCAACTGGAGTTCCATGCGCGGCACACTCTGGGGGTGGAATTCCACGGTACGACAGCCGACGGCGCGATCACCCTGGAGCCCGTGTATTGTCTGGGGAACTGCGCCCTCGGCCCATCGGTCATGGTGGATAACCGTCTTCAGGGCCGGGTGACGCCGGAGCGCTTCGACGAGCTCGTGGCAGAGGCGCGACGCCGATCATGAGTGCCATCAGGATCTTTGTACCTTGCGATGCGGCCGCGCTCGGCGTGGGGGCCGATGAAACGGCTCGCGCCATTGCCGCAGAGGCGAAGCGGCGCTCGATCGAGGTCAATATCGTGCGCAACGGCACCCGCGGGATGCTGTGGCTCGAGCCCCTGGTCGAAGTCGCAACGCCGCAGGGGCGGGTTGCCTACGGACCGGTCAGCGCGGACGATGTGGCAGGCCTGCTCGATGCGGGCCTGCTTGAGGGTGCCAGCCATGCGCTGGGCCATGGCCTGACCGAGGCAATTC
>DATKLO010000256.1:0-4864 GCA_035542375.1 Steroidobacteraceae bacterium
AACGCGCTGATCGAGCACAACCGCAAGCGGCTCGGCAAGAACCTGTGGACGTCGCAGGGCAAGGGCGAACCGCTGCGCGTGTACGAAGCGGGGACCGATTTCGAGGAGGCCGCCTACATCGTCGAGGAGGCGAAGGCGCTGCACGGCGCCGGCGTTCCGCTCACCGACATCGCGCTGCTTTACCGCTCCAACGCGCAGTCGCGGGTGCTGGAGCACGCGCTGTTCAATGCTGCCCTGGCGTACCGTGTTTACGGCGGCCTGCGGTTCTTCGAGCGACAGGAGGTCAAGCACGCTCTGGCTTACCTGCGGATGATCGCCAGCCCCGACGACGACGGCGCGCTGCTGCGCGTTATCAACATGCCGCCGCGAGGAGTGGGCAGCCGCAGCGTCGAAGCACTTCAAGAAGCAGCCCGCGTGCGCGGCACGAGCCTATGGCAAGCTGCCTGCTCCAGCCCGCCGGGGGGTCGCGCCGGCGCAGGCGTGGCCCATTTCGTCCGGCTGATCGAAGAGCTGCGCGCCGCATGCCTCGGGTTGAGCCTGCCCGAAACCGTTCAGCTCGCGATCGACAAGAGCGGCCTGAAGGCGCACTACGAGGCGGACAAGGAAGGCCAGGAGCGCCTCGAAAACCTGAACGAACTGGTGACTGCCGCGGCGCGCTTCGACGCGGAAGGCAGTGCGTTGTACGCCGAGGAGGCGACGGGGTCGCCGCCGGACGAAGCGGCGCGAGCGCAGCCATCCCCACTGCACGACTTCCTCGCCCATGCATCCCTGGAGGCAGGGGAAAACCAGGCGGCAGCCGGGGAGGATGCGCTGCAGCTGATGACCGTTCACTCCGCCAAGGGCCTCGAGTTCCATACGGTGTTCATCAGCGGCCTGGAGGAAGGGCTGTTTCCGCACGAGAACAGCTTGAATGAGCAGGACGGGGTGGAGGAGGAGCGGCGCCTCATGTACGTTGCGCTCACGCGAGCGCGACGGCGTCTGTACCTGAGCCACGCGCAGACGCGCATGTTACACGGGCAGACACGCTACAGCATCGCGTCCCGCTTCCTGGAGGAGATACCGGAAACTCTGCTGCGCAGGTTGGGCGCCCGTCGCGGCTCGCCGTTCGCCTTCTCGACCAGCCCGCCGAGCGCAAGCCCGCATGCGCCCAGCGTGCCCCCAGCGCTGGCCGGCTCGCCCTGGCGCATCGGACAGAGTGTGGTGCACCCCAAGTTCGGGCCCGGAGTAATCGTACGGGCCGAAGGGCGAGGCAGTGATGCTCGGGTGGAGGTCAACTTCCGCCACGTGGGGATGAAGTGGCTGGCGCTGGAGTACGCGAAGCTGTCTCCAGGTTAGGTGGGGAGCGCACTCACGCGTCCGTCAGCCTGTGGCAACAGGGCCAGGTGCGGAGCTGGCACCAAGAATGTCCCGGAACCCCGTGTAGACGGTCAACGTCGCCAAGGGCAGCCAGAGCACCATGCCGACCATGTACGACAGCAGCGCCAACATCAGCAGCCCAGTCATCGCCACGCCGTAGACCAGAAAGGGAAGCACATTGAGCACGCATGCGCGCAGGCTCAGCCCCAGCGCGCGCCATGCCGTCACTGCCTCGAGCACGATCAAAGCCGGCGCGAACCAGACGGCCATGGCCAATGGTGTCACGAGCGCCAGACCGACGAGCATGGCGAGCGAGGCCCGGTTCGCCACGGTGGGATCGATGGCACTGGGGGAGGTGCCCTGTGCAGCTGCGCGCAGTAGCTCTTGCAGCGCGTCCCCCCCAAGCCACATGGCCACCCCGGAGATCAGCACCTGCCCTACCAGATGCAATCCTCCGACGGTTACGAGCGGTGTCGTGTGCTTGCGGAAGCCCAGGAACAAATGGCCGATTTCGACGACCTGCCCGCGCTCCTGCTCGCGGCAGGCGCTCATCAGTCCACCCATGAAGACAGGCAAGAGCAGCAGGAATATCAACATTCCGACCGTCTTCAAGGCCGCACAGCCCAGGGCGACCAACATCAATCCCAGGTGCACCAGCACCCACGCGAAGATTTGCCGTCGAAACAGCTGGAACGCGTCGACGATCCAGCGTGCCCCGTGACTCATCGGAACCCGGCGTATCGCTAGCGGAGTGCTCACGCGACGGGCTCCAGCTGCGGGCGGGGATGATCTAGATGATACAGCAGGATCCTGCGGAAACGCTCGGGGTCATGGGCGTGGGTAAGCGCTCCCGAGCGCGGCAGATGGAAATCGTATAGGCGCGAAACCCAGAAACGCAGCGCCCCTGCGCGCAGCATCACCGGCCACGCCTCCCGCTCTCCTTGCGTGAGGGGGCGTACTCGCTGATAGGCATCCAACAGCGCATCAACCCGCGCCAAGTCCAGCGCACAGTCGGCGCGCGTGCACCAATCGTTGACCGCGATGGCCACGTCGTAGATCAGGACGTCGACGCAAGCGAAGTAGAAATCGATCACGCCCCCGACGCGGGCGCCATCGAACAGCACGTTGTCTCGGAACAGATCGGCGTGCACCACTCCGCGCGGCAGCGCGTCGTGACGGTGCTGGGACTGGAAGCGGATCTCCGCCCGCAGCAGCTCGGCTTGGTCTGCAGGAAGGAAGCGATACACTTCCGGCGCGGCAGTGGACCACCATTTGGGACCGCGCAGGTTCTCGAGGTAACCGGGATAGGTGCGGCCCGACATGTGCATTTCCGCCAGCACCTCCCCGACGCATCGGCAGTGAGCCGGGCCGGGCTCCAGCTCCGGCTTGCCTTCCAGGCAAGTGACCAGCGTTGCAGGCTTGCCGTTGAGCTCCCCGAGATACTGGTTCTGCAGGTTCGCGATCGGTTTCGGACAGGGAATCCCATGGCTGGAGAGGTGCGCCATGAGGTTGAGGTAGAACGGCAGCTCGTGCGGCTTGAGTTTCTCGAACAGCGTGAGCACGAACCGCCCGTGGGTCGTGGTCACGAAGTAGTTGGTGTTCTCGATTCCGGCCAGGATGCCTTGCAGGTCCGTCAGCCCGCCGATTGAATAGTTGCGCAACCAGTCGGACAGCTCCTCGCGCGTCACCGTGGTGAAGACGGACATGCCAGCTATCCTACAGGTTGAGCTGCGCCTCGCGCTCCGCTGCGGAGGGTTCGAAGCCGCGTCTCTCGTAATGATCGAAAATCGCTTTCACCACCTCAGTCGGCTCGTCGATCACTTGAATGAGGTTCATGTCCTCCGGATCGATCATGCCCTCGGCTACCAGCGTGGTACGAAGCCAGCCGAGAAGCCCGCCCCAGAACGCGGACTCGACCAGCACGACCGGCATCCGGCGAATCTTGCGCGTCTGCACCAGGGTGAGAGCTTCCATCAGCTCGTCGAGCGTGCCGAACCCGCCCGGCATCACGACGTAGGCAGAAGCGAATTTCACGAACATGACCTTGCGCGCGAAGAAATGGCGGAAGGTCTGACTCACGTCCTGATAAGGGTTGCTCTGCTGCTCGTGCGGTAGCTGGATGTTGAGGCCGACGGAGGGTGAGCGCCCGCCGAAGGCGCCCTTGTTTGCCGCTTCCATCAGGCCCGGCCCGCCGCCGGAGATGACGGTGAATCCGGCGTCGGAGAGTTCGCGGGCGATTCTCTCGGTGAGCTGATAGTAGCGATGGCCGGGCGCGGTGCGCGCGCTGCCAAAGATGCTGACTGCAGGGCGTATGCCATTGAGGCGCTCGGTGGCTTCGGCGAACTCTGCGATAATGCCGAAAACGCGCCACGCCTCTCTGCCCGCCCAAGCTTTCTCGATCAGCTCCGGCGCGAGCGGGATGGGTGTCTTGAGTCCAGGATTCATGATGTTCGGATACGGTCGGTGCGGGGCTCGCGCGTGGCGGCACGGCGCAAGCAGCGTGCGCATATTGGCATGAAGACCCTTCTCGTCGTCGACGCGTCGTCCTACCTGTACCGCGCCTTCCACGCATTGCCCGATCTGCGCACCAGGGGCGGCGAGCCCACAGGCGCCATCAAAGGCGTGCTGAGCATGCTTCGCCGCCTGCACCAAGATGTGGCGGCGGATTATAGCGCGTGCGTCTTCGACGCCAAGGGCAAGACCTTCCGCGACGACCTCTACCCCGAGTACAAGGCACATCGCCCGCCCATGCCAGAAGACTTGAATGCACAAATCGGGCCACTGCACGAATGCATTCTCGCCATGGGCTGGCCACTCCTGGAAGTGGCCGGCGTGGAAGCCGACGACGTCATCGCGACGCTGGCAGCACAGGCGCAGGAGAGAGGCATCCGGACGGTGATTTCGTCGGGCGACAAGGACCTGACCCAGCTGGTGAACGCCATGGTGACTATGGTCAACACCATGTCGGAAGAGACTTTCGACGAGGCTGGGGTGGCCGCCAAGTTCGGCGTGCGTCCCGAGCAGATCGTGGACTACCTGACCTTGATCGGCGACAGCGTTGACAATATTCCAGGTGTCGACAAGGTTGGCCCGAAGACCGCGGCGAAATGGATTCAACAGTACGGCAGCCTCGACGAGATCCTCGCCAACGCGGACCAGATCCCCGGCGCAGTGGGCGAGAACTTGCGCAAAGCTCGCGACTGGCTCCCCCGCTCGCGCGAACTGATCCGGCTCAAGCGCGATGTCCAGCTGCCGGTAAGCTTCGAGCACCTCACCCACAAGACGCAGGACACCGCGCGACTGGCGCAGCTGTATGAGCGCTACGAGTTCCGCTCTTGGCGGCAGGAATTGGGCGAGGCGCTGGTCGACCAGCCGCGGGCTGCTGGCCGGCACTACGAGGCCATCCTCACGGAGGAACAGCTTGTAGTCTGGCTGAAGCGCCTTCAGGACGCCCCCATCGTCTCGCTGGATACGGAAACCACCAGCCTCGACCCACAGGCCGCCAAGC
>DATKLO010000257.1:0-3827 GCA_035542375.1 Steroidobacteraceae bacterium
CCGGCCTCGAGACCTATCGCGGGCTCATCGACGCATACGCGCTGACGCCCCGATCCTGAGCCGCACGCCGGCGGGCGGGTACCGCCGCAAACCTTTTGAAACACATCACCAACCTGGGTGGGCACGGATGAAGTCGCATCAACTGGCAATCGGAACACTCGCACTGGTCGCAACGCTGGCGGCGCGCACCGCCACGACGCCGATCCGGCCCTCGCTGAAGGCCTTCGCCGCCCCAGGAACGGCTCAACTGCATGTGTTTGGCATCCGCGCTCCGGAGCAGCGGTTCCAGCCCGGGGATTCGAAACTGGACAGCGCCCTCTCCGACCTCAAGCGCCGCATGGGCACGGCGGCCGCCTCGCTGAGCCCGGCCGACCTGCAGGTGCTGAGCCCCGCGGCGCGCTTCCTCCAGTCATCGGCGGATGCAACACCGATGATCCTCGTCGATGCCGTGACGACGGGCGATCCCCAGTCACTGAAGGCAGCGCTCGAAGAGCTGGGATTACAACATGCGTCGGTGTTCTCGAACGATGTGAGCGGCTGGCTGCCGGTGGACCGCATTCAAGCGGCTACCGCTCGCGCGGAGCTGCATTCGCTGCGAGCCGCCATGCCACGGGCCCGTGCCGGTGCCGTGACCACTCAGGGTGACTATGCCCAGCGCAGCGATGTCCTGCGTACCACCTACACGACATTGACGGGCAGCGGCATCAATGTCGCCGCGCTTTCGGATAGCTATGACTGCTTCGCCGTGTTTGCCTCGAAAGGCATCCCGACCTCCGGGGGTACTGGATATGCCCCGAATGGATTCACCGCGACGGCCGCCAATGATATTTCCAGTGGCGATCTGCCCTCGGCTGGCGTGACCCTGATTCCCACCGCCGCGAATCCTGGCGAGGCGCAGTGCATGAACGGCACGCACTACAATGGATATCCATTGCAGTCGCCGTTCGCCGATGAAGGTCGCGCGATGCTGCAGATCGTGCACGACATCGCACCCGGCGCCACCCTGGGATTCCACTCCGCCGAGTGGGGCGAGGCGGACTTCGCCAATGCCATCAAGGCCATCGCCACCGCCGGTGCGCATGTCATCGCAGACGATGTGGGCTATTTCGATGAGCCGTTCTTCCAGGACGGTATCGTTGCGCAGGCGATCGATACCGTCGAAGGCCAGGGCGTCGCTTACTTCTCCGCGGCCGGCAACGATGCCGACATCGCCTACGACAATCTCGCGCCGTCGATGATCACACCCGGCAGCGGTCCCACGAGTGGGGAGAAGCTGCTGAACTTCGACACCTCGGGGGCGACGACCGCGACCACCCTGCCCATCACGATTCCCGTGATGGAACCGGGCGAGCTGGTCGCCGTGATTCTGCAGTGGGATCAGCCCTACGTGACAGGTGCGCCCGGCAGTGGCGGTGCGACCAGTCATCTGGATCTGTGCGTGACGGGGGCGACCGCACCGGAAATCGTCATCGACCTCAGCGGCAATTCGGTGTCCTGCACCGGACCGAATTCGACCGGGTCCGATCCCAACCGGATCCTGATCATCGCCAACCCGGCCAACGCCTCGGGCAACACCACCCAGCAGACCCTGAACGTCATGATCGGACTGGCGGACGGCACGGCGGCGCCGGGACGTCTCAAGCTGGCGGTGGACGGGGGCGGACTGAAAGTGGCCATCAACCAGTTCGCCACCAACAGTTCGACGATGCAGGGTCATCCCAACGCGGCCGGCGCGGCCGCGGTCGGCGCCGCCTTCTTCTTCGACACGCCACGCTGCGGGACCAGTCCCGCGAAGCTCGAGCGCTATTCTTCGCTCGGCGGTACGCCGATCCTGTTCGACTCCTCCGGCAACCGGCTGGCCACCGCCATCGTGCGCCAGAAACCGGACTTCGTCGGACCCGATGGCGGCAATGATACGTTCCTTGGTTTCACCCTCGCCTCCGCGGGTCTGACCGGCAGCAACGGCCAGCTCAACACGACCAACGACTCGTGTCAGAACAACCCGGCGTACCCGAATTTCTTCGGCACGTCAGCTGCCACGCCACATGCGGCCGGCATCGCGGCGCTGATGCTGCAGGCCAATCCGGCACTGACGCCGACTCAGATCTATGACGCACTCAGGAATACCGCGCTGCCGATGGATTCCCCCAGTCCGAGCTACACCTCGGGCTACGGATTCATCCAGGCCGATGCCGCGCTGGCGACGTTGCCCCCCGGCCCCCCCAAGCTGAGCCTCGCGGCTTCGTCGGTGGCGGTCAACACGACGACGACGATTTCGTGGACTTCGATCAACACGACGGGCTGCACGGCCTCCGGCAGCTGGACGGGCTCACAGCAGACCAGTGGCAGCGCGACGATCACGGCCCCGGCAACCGCGGGGACGGCTACCTACACTCTGACCTGCAGCAACTCGCACGGGTCGAATGCCAGTTCGGTCAACCTGACGGTTACCGCGGCATCCGGCGGTGGCGGTGGCTCCTCGGGCGGTGGTGGTGGTGGTGGCGGCGGCGGTTCGCTCGAAGCACTGACCCTGCTGGCCCTGTTGGGGCTCGCGATCGTTCGCGAAGTTCGGCGGCGCAGGGTGTCGGCGCTCAACTGAACGCCGCGGCACTCGCCTTACAGCAGCGAGTGCCCCTTCGGCGAGCGCACCACCACGGTGCCGGCAATCTTGTCGTGCCAGCCCTGATGTTCGTCGTCGATGGCGATCCAGATGAAACCGAGTCCCACGACGGCGAGTGACAGGAAGCAGCTCAGCGCGCGCACGATGGCGGTAGCCCAGTCGATCTCGCGGCCATCGAGCCGCACGACCTGCAGGCCGCAGATGATGCCGCCCACGGTGGTTCCCTTGAACTTCCACATGAAGGCGCCGTAGGCGGCCAGCAGCAGCAGGCTCACATCGAAGCCCTCGTGACCGGTGTGCACGAGGATTCCGATCAGCAACGCATCGAGCAGCAGCGCGCCGATGCGGATCCAGAATCCCGCGCGAGGCAGCGCGAGCCGCTCCGCGACTGAAAGGGTTGCAGTGCCCGCGGCAGTGCCCGCGGCGGCGCCCGGCCCTGCCGCTGAGCCCGATGCCGCGCCCGCGGCCGGCTCCGGTCCTGCAGCCGAAGCGGCGCCCGACGCGGTGCCCGACTGCGAACGGGCACCGCCCATCGGGCCGGAGCCCGCCGAGGCCACGAAGTCATAACCGCTGGCGGTTCCATACGAAGCACCGGCGGATGCATCCGCGCCAGAACCGGGAGCCGTGCCAGAACCCGATGCCGTCGCGCCACTCTGCGGGCCGAGGTTGGCCGTGGCATTCACGCTCGAATACGTTTGACTCCCCGCGCCGGCAGCGCCGCCACCTGCTCCGGAACCACCGCCCCCCGCCGCACCGAGACCACCTGCGGCACCGGGACCACCCGCGCCCACCGTTCCGTGCGGCTGGCGGCTCGCCTTGAAGGCCAGGAGCAGCGTGTAGACGACGACACCCAGTCCCAGGATGCCCAGCAGCTTGTAGGTGATGAAGCCCACAATCGGAACGGTGTACAGAAGCAGTACGAGCGCACCGCCGATGATCACCGCGATTGCCGGGTTGAGTGTCTCACCTGGCGTGAGGAATGAGCCGCAGCGTCGGCCGAGAGTCGTCAGCACGACCACCTTGCCGAAAAAGCCCGCGCACAAGAGCGCGAGCGCCAGGAATGGAACCGCCGCGATGCCCAGCACAGTGATGCACAGGAGCACGAAGGCGACGGGTGTCAGCAGCATCGTGAGCAGCGCGGCCAGGAAAGACTGCCCTGGGCGCTCCTCCAGAGTCTGCACGCAGCGCTCGACGCCGCCGCGGAATA
>DATKLO010000258.1:0-8058 GCA_035542375.1 Steroidobacteraceae bacterium
GAGCGCGACGTCGCGGCTACGGGCAGTGGCGATGAAGCGCGCCTCGATCGCGGCGGCCGGGTTGAACTGGGTCTTGCCGCGTGCGATCGCGTAGGCATAGAGCCGCTTGATGACATTGCGGGTCTGCAGCGCCATCTGGTCGGCGCCGCGAGCCTTCACGGTATCGGTGATCGCGAGAATGTCGGGGATCGTGACCTCGGCCACCGGTTTGTCGCCGATGGCGGGCAGGACGTCCTTGTCGAGCACACGGCGGATGTTCCGGGGCTCGCTGTTGGTGCGGCTGACGACGTCGGCGTACCAGAGGTTCGCGAACGCGGCGACGGTGTCGGTTGCGCGACCGGCCTGCACGGCCTTCTCCGCCTGCTTGGCGGCCGCGGGCGAGCGCCCATGGGCCAGGAGCGCCCGGCACTGCTCGCGCCACAGGCGGGCATCGCTGAGCGTGTGCGCGGGATATTCGCCGAGGGTCACCTTTTCCTTGCGCGACCCGCGGCCGCCGCACCGGTACTGCATGCGCCAGACCTTCTTGCCGCTCGGGTGTACCTCGATGTAGAGACCGCCGCCGTCGGCGACCTGGTAGGCGCGCGCTTTGGCCTGCAATCGCTGGAGTTTCGTGTCGCTGAGTGCCACGCGTGCCCCCTTCGGAATGACCCCGTGCCCCATGAGGCACGCGATTCGGTGCCCCATGCGATCTTCTGACCCCTCAAATGGGGCACCGAAAATCGCTACATGGGGCACCTATGGGGGCACCGTAACAAGGTTGCCCGTGGAGGGCAATGGACGAATGTGGGGAAAAAAGCCTAGAAACTAAGGGCTTTTATCGCTGACAGTGGACGAACCCGGACGTCCTCGGACGCCAGACTATTTTCCGATGCAGAATCCCGAAAAAATGCGCCCGAGCAGATCGTCGCTGGTGAACTCACCCGTGATCTCGTTCAACGCCTGCTGCGCACCACGGAGTTCTTCGGCCACGAGCTCGCCAGCGCGGCGATCCTGGAGCTGGCGGTAGGCTTCCTCGACGTGAGAACGCGCCCGTCGCAGTGACTCGAGATGTCGCTGGCGCGCGGAGACCGTACCCGTGTCGGTCGTCTGATAACCCATGCAGAGTTTCAGGTGGGCGCGCAACGCGTCTATCCCCTGACCACTCGTCGCCGACACCGTGACGCGAGGGGGTCCGGCGATCGTATCGGCCACAGGAATGCCGACCGCCAGGTCGCACTTGTTGAAGACCAGGGTGACGGGCACATCGACCGGCATCCTCGCGGCCTCCTCGCGGAACGCTGCACCCGTTGGATCCTCGGATGCATCGATCACGAACAGCACCCGGTCCGCCCGTGTCATCTCGGCTTTGGCGCGGCGTATGCCTTCCACCTCGACGATGTCGCCACCCTGCCTCAGGCCCGCCGTGTCGAGCACGTGCAGCGGCATGCCGTCGATGTCGATCCGCTCGCGAACCACATCGCGCGTGGTGCCTGGGATCGGGGTAACGATGGCGGCCTCGTAGCCGGCCAGCCGGTTCAGCAGGCTGGACTTGCCGGCGTTGGGCCGGCCGGCGATCACGACGGTCATGCCCTCGCGCAGCAGGCAACCCTGACGGGCGCTTTGCTCCACGCCGTCAAAGTGATCGCGGATGGCCTGGAAACGGTCCCCGATCTCCTCGTCGGCCAGGAAATCGATTTCCTCCTCGGGAAAGTCGATGGCGGCTTCCACGTAGGTGCGCAGCTCGACGACCGCATCGGTGAGCCCGCGCACCATGGCCGAGAACTCACCCTGCAGTGAGCGCATCGCGGCGCGCACTGCGGCGCGCGAGCCGGCGTCGACCAGGTCGGCGATGGCCTCCGCCTGCGCCAGGTCCAGTTTGTCGTTCAGGAAGGCGCGTTGGGTGAACTCGCCCGGCAAGGCACGCCGCGCCCCGATCTCGACCACCCGGGCGACGATGGCTTCGAGCACGAGCGTTCCGCCGTGCCCCTGAAGCTCGAGCACATGCTCCCCCGTGTAGGAATAGGGCGCCGGAAAGAACAGAGCGAGCCCGGCGTCGATAGGCTCCTGGCTGGAGTCCAGGAAGCGCGCGAAGGTGGCCCGACGGGGCGGGGGGAGTTCACCCAGGATGACCGCCGTGATCTCCGGCACCTTGGACCCTGAGACGCGCACGATCCCGACGCCGCCACGGCCCGGCGGTGTGGCCGCTGCGACGATCGTGTCGGGATGAGTCATGCGGCTGTCCGGTCAGCGGTCGCCACCGGACGTTCACGCCGGCACTGCACCGCTATTGGGCAAGAGTAGCGGCGGTGCCGGCGGGGCGGAAGCCCGGCGTCACTTTTTTCGCGCGTCCGCCGCTGCGATGCGGCGGTTGATGTTCCATTGCTGCGCGATGGACAGGATGGTGTTCGTGACCCAGTAGAGCACGAGCCCGGAGGGGAAGAAGGCGAACATGAACGACATGACCAGCGGCATGAACATGAACACCTTGGCCTGCACGGGATCGGGCGGCGCCGGGTTGAGCTTGTACTGGATGAACATGGCCGCGGCCATGATGGCCGGCAGCACGAAGTACGGATCGCGCGAGGACAGGTCGTGGATCCAGAACGCGAACGGCGCCTGGCGCATCTCCACGCTCTCCAGCAGCACCCAGTAGAACGCCAGGAATACCGGGATCTGGATGATGTTGGGCAGACACCCGGTCAGCGGATTGATCTTCTCGCGCTGATACAGCTCCATCATGGCGCGACCGCGCTTCTCCGCGTCGTCCTTGTAGGTCTCCTGCAGATTCTTGATGCGGGGCGCGAGCTGTTTCATCTTCGCCATCGAACGGCCACCCGCTTCCGACAGCGGATAGAACAGCAGCTTCAGCAGGAAGGTGACGACGATGATGGCCACACCCCAGTTGCCGCTGATGCCGTGTACCCAGTTCAGGAGCAGGAACAGCGGTTTGGCGAGCTGGGTGAGCAGACCGTAGTCGGCCACGCGCTGCAGTTCGGGTCCGGTGGCCTCGAGCTGGTCCTGCAGCTTCGGCCCCACGAACAGCGCCATGTGAAGCTGCGCAGAGGCGCCCGGCGCCACGACCTGCGCGGGACCCGCCGCGGCGAAGCGATACTGATCACCGCCAGTGGTCAGCGTGTATTTGAACGCTTCATCCTTCGGCGGCACGATCGCGCTGACGAAGTGATGTTGGAGGGCTGCTATCCAGCCGCCGGTCACATCGGCCGAAAGATGACTGTCATCTTTATCAGTCGTGTCCAGCTTGTGGTACTTGGCCCCGTTCCACATCGCCGGGCCGTGGAAGGCGTAGCTCTCGACGTTGAACATCGAGCGTTTGGTGTGCGGATCGTTGCGCAGGATCTGCGCATAGGGCGCGGCACTCCAGGGCGTCTCGCCGTGATTTTCGATGTTGTATTCGAGACCGATTCGGTAGTTGCCGCGCCTGAAAATAAAGGTTTTCGTGACCCGCACCCCGTGGTCGGCGCTCCACGTGAGCGGCACGCGCAGCTCCTCGGCGCTGCCCAGGTTGTAGTCGCTCCGGTCGCTGGTGAACGCATCCAGGTGACTGGGCGCGCCCTCGGGCCCGGTCAATCCGGACTGCAGCAGGTACAGCGTCTGGGGGCTGTCCTCATTCTCGAGCCTGACAGGGGCGGCCTCACCTTTGACGCGCGGATACTTCAGCAGATCCGCGCGCACGATGGTGCCACCGCGCGTGCTGATGTCGAGATCCAGCACGTCAGTGCGGACATGCACGACCGAGCCGGCGTCCGGTGTCGCTTCGGCCGAAGCACCCGGAATCGCGCCGGCGGAGCTGTCAGTGGCCGCACCCGAACCTGCCGCTCCAGAGCCCGCTGCTCCCGAAGCGTTCGCGCCGGGCGCAGCCGGCGCCGCGCTGAGGTTCTTCTCCGCCTGCGGTACCTGGTTGGCCAGATCGGTGGCCGGAGCGCCGCCGGCAGGATTGGTGTTGCCGGTCGCGGCCGCCGGATTGTTGTCGGCGTGCGTACCGTAGTCGGCGTTCCACGCGCTGTAGTTCAACAGAGCGAGCATCGCCAGTGCGAGCCATAACAGGAGTCGGGGGTTGTTAGTCATGTGCGGAATGATTGCAGGCGCCGGAATGCAGCGGCACGGGATCGAAACCCCCGGCATGCCACGGATGGCAGCGTCCGAGACGGCGCAGGGTGAGCCAGCTCCCCCGCACCACGCCGAAACGCTCGATTGCCTCCAGCGCGTAGTGGGAGCAGGACGGATGGAAGCGGCAGACCGGCCCGAGCAACGGGCTCACGGTCCACTGGTACAGGCGGATCAGGAGCGTGGCAACGTGGCGCATTGCTCGTTCACTTTCTTCCAGAGAGCATCCAGGCTCGACTGTAGTTCCGCACGCGGTGCGTCGCGCGCGCGGTCGCGGGCGCTGACCACCAGGTCGACCGCCGGGAGCTCGTGCTGATGCAGGCGGAAGGACTCGCGTACGATCCGTCGCACGCGATTGCGTTCGACCGCATCACCCACGACACGCAACGCCACCGCCAGTCCAATGCGGGCACAACCCTGATCGTTCCAGTTCGCGACCACACCGAAGAACCCGTTGCCGAAACGCCGCCCGCGGGCGTAGGTGGCTTCGAAGTCCGCTTTGCGCCGCAGCCGCCGCCGCGCGGGCAGGGTCAGCCGGACAGGCGCCGCGGCCTCGCGGGTCAAGCGAGCGGTCTTACGGGATGAGCTTGCGACGGCCCTTGGCGCGACGACGGGCGAGCACTTTCCGGCCATTCTTCGTCGCCATGCGCGTGCGGAACCCGTGAGTGCGCTTGCGACGCACTTTGCTCGGCTGATACGTCCGCTTCATACCGGGGGGCTCCGTCGATGGTCCGTAGGGTCCAAAAAGGGCGGCAAGGCTAAGCCGTTGAGCGCCAAGGTGTCAATACATTCCGGCGCGTTCATGGCTTCAGCGCGCGCGGCTCTAGGTATAGACTGCGCAGCCCTTTTCACAGGTCACGAGACGGTCGCGGAGGCTGCGCGCGTGGAAGCGTCTCATTGGACTCAATGCATCTGCGCCTTGGAGGCCGAGCTTCCGGAGCAGCAGTTCAATACGTGGGTGCGGCCTCTGCAGGTGCTCGAGGGCGCCGGGGCGCTGAAGCTCCTCGCCCCCAATCGCTTCGTGGTGGACTGGGTCAACGCGAATCTCCTGCCCCGCATCGGCGAGCTGCTGCGCGACCAGGGTACCGGGGACATCCCGATCGTGACGGTGGAAGTGGGCTCCCGGGTAGCGACCCCGCCCCGCGCCAATACCGCAACCCCCGTGATCCCCATCCGACCCCGGCGTACCGACGGCCTCGTGGTGGGCGCACGCCTGAATGCGGATTTTACTTTTGCCAGCTTCGTCGAGGGCAAGAGCAACCAGCTCGCCAAGGCGGCGGCGCTGCAGGTCGCGGAAAATCCCGGCCGGGCCTACAACCCCCTGTTCCTGTACGGCGGCGTGGGACTGGGCAAGACCCATCTGATGCACGCCATCGCGCATCAGATCAAGGAACGTGATGCGGAGGCCCGCATCGCCTACGTGCATTCCGAGCGTTTCGTGGGCGACATGGTGCGCGCCCTGCGGCATGACTCGATGAACGAGTTCAAGACCGCCTACCGCTCGCTGGATGCGCTGCTGATCGATGACATCCAGTTCTTCGCCGGCAAGGACCGCTCGCAGGAGGAGTTCTTTCACACCTTCAACGAGCTGCTCGAGGGCCAGCACCAGGTGATCCTCACCTGCGACCGCTACCCGAAGGAGGTCGAGGGCCTGGAGGAGCGGCTGAAATCGCGTTTCGGCTGGGGGCTCACGGTGGCCATCGAGCCGCCGGAACTGGAAACCAGCGTCGCCATCCTCATGACCAAGGCGCAGCAGGCAGGCGCCGTGCTGCCCGAGGAAGTGGCCTTCTTCATCGCCAAGCGCATCCGCTCCAACGTGCGCGAGCTGGAAGGCGCCCTGCGCCGGGTGATCGCCAACTCGCGCTTCACGGGCCAGGCCATCACGGTGGAGTTCACCAAGGAAGCCCTCAAGGATCTGCTGTCGCTGCAGGCCAAACTGGTGACCATCGAGAACATCCAGAAGACCGTGGCCGACTACTACAAGGTGCGCATGGCGGATCTCCTGTCCAAGCGCCGCAGCCGCTCAGTGGCGCGTCCTCGGCAGGTGGCCATGGCCCTGGCCAAGGAACTCACGAGCCACAGCCTGCCGGAGATCGGCGACGCCTTCGGCGGACGCGATCACACCACGGTGATTCACGCGTGCAAGCGCATCAAGGAGCTGCGTGACTCCGAGCAGCGCATGAGTGAGGACTTCTCGAACCTGTTGAGAACCCTGGCGGGATGATGTGCACGGCTTTGTGGACTTGCTGTGGACGATTATGGGGATAAAGTTACACACAGGACCTGCACAGCTCATGACCAGCTCGTGCGTCCTGTTGTCATGCGTGATTGCACCCCCAACGCCTTGATCCTTCTCTCGAACTTCAGTTGTGACCGTGATTCACAGGCCCTACTGCAGTAACAACAATCTTGATTTCTAAGAGAAAGAAAGAAGATTATGAAGCTCACCGCCCCGCGTGAAGATTTTCTCGCTCCCCTGCAAAGCGTCATCGGCGTCGTCGAGCGCCGCCAGACCATGCCGGTGCTGGCCAACGTATTGCTGGCGGCACGCGACAACAAACTGCACATCACGGGTACCGATCTGGAAGTCGAGCTCGTGGCCAGCAGCGAGGTCGCTGTGCAACAGGGCGGGGACATCACCATCCCCGGGCGCAAGCTGCTGGACATCTTCCGCTCGCTGCCGGAGAAGGTGAGCGTCACGCTCACCAGCGAGGGCGAGCGGATATCGATCCGCGCCGGCCGCAGCCGCTTCACACTCTCCAGTCTGCCGGCCGCGGAGTTCCCCCTGGTCGAGGAGATCAACGCCCAGCAGACCCTCACCGTGGCTCAGGGCGAGTTCCGGCGGCTCATCGACAAGACCCACTTCTCGATGGCGCAGCAGGACGTCCGTTATTACCTGAACGGACTTCTGCTGGAGACCGAAGGCAAGTCGCTCCGGGCCGTGGCCACTGACGGACATCGCCTGGCGTTGTGCGAGATGGCGCTCGAGGAGAAGGCCAGGACCAGCCAGCAGGTGATCGTGCCCCGCAAGGGCGTGCTCGAGCTGCAACGCATCCTGGGGACCGAGGGCCACATTGAACTGGCGATCGGTACCAATCACGTTCGGGCCCAGATCGGCTCCATTCGCTTCACTTCGAAGCTGATTGACGGTCGTTTCCCGGAATATGGGCGTGTGATCCCCGCCAATCCCACCCGTCGCGTGGAGGCGGATCGGGAGCTGCTGCGCCAATCCCTGCAGCGCACGGCCATCCTCTCGAACGAGAAGTACCGCGGCATCCGCCTCACGGCCCGTCCGGACCTGCTGGTCGTCCAGGCCCACAATCCGGAGCAGGAGGAGGCCGAGGACCAGGTCGAGGTCAGCTATCAGGGCGAGGAAGTGGAGATCGGCTTCAACGTGAATTACCTGCTGGATGCGCTGAGTGCCATCGACAGCGACAAGGTCGAGCTGGGACTGACCGATTCCAACAGCAGCTGCCTGATCCACGCTCCGGGCACCACGCATACGCGTTACGTCGTAATGCCCATGCGCCTGTGACCCGCCGCGCGTCGCGCGCGCCGTCATGAGCCTCGTCGAACTCAGCATCCGGGACCTCCGCTGCCTGGAGCGGGCCGAGCTCACCCTGGATCCGCACCGCAACCTGATCTGGGGCGCCAATGGTGCCGGCAAGACATCGGTCCTCGAGGCCATCTTCCTGCTCGGTCGCGGGCGCTCCTTCCGCACCCGCAACTCCGAGCGCCTCATTCGCCAGGGCAGCAGTTCCATGACGGTGTTCGGACGTCTGGATACTCTTCCCGTCGGAGGCATCGGGGTGCAGGTCAGCCGCTCCGGGGGAACCGTCGCGCACCTCCGGGGTGCGCCGGCGACTTCCCTCACCGATCTGACCCAGGTCTTCCCCGTCCAGGTCATCGATCCGGGTGTGCACAAGCTGGTCGAGGAGGGCGGGCATCGACGCC
>DATKLO010000259.1:0-67835 GCA_035542375.1 Steroidobacteraceae bacterium
CGATGCCGAATACCAATGATCCGGTGACGGTTGCGGCGCCCGAGGCGCCAATGGCCGGTAACTCAATGATGACGCCGTTGTTGTCGGTGGCGAACAGCGCGGCGGGGTTGGTGACCTGCTGACTCACCTCGATGGTGGTCTGTGAGCAGTTGGTGCTGGTCACGCAGCTGTAGTAGAAGCCGTTGGAGACCACTGTGGCACAGCCGGATCCGCAATCCTGGATGAACGGGCCCACCCCCAGGATCCCGTTCGCGCCGAAGGTCTTTACGGTGTCCTCGGAAGGCCCGGTGCTCGAGCAGGCGGAGGGAACCGTCTGGTAGGCGGCATCCCCGATGACCTGCACCGGCACGCTCGAGGCCGATTCACCGCCGATCTGCACGTCGGCCGTCGCGACCGGTCCCCAGCTGAATCCGTCCAGGAACTGGACGCATTCGAGCACGGCATTGCCGCCGGAATCCGTCCGCACGGGCAGCGAGAGGGTGAGCACCGACCCGAGAATGCGCAGACCGGAGGAGCCGGTATCCACCTGGATGTGATCGATGGTCTGGCAGTTGGTCGTACTGCCCGGAGCGCAGATCGTTACTGTGGTGAACAGCGTGTCCACGTCCGGAGAGCTGGCCAGGGCCGCCGGCCCGCCGTCCACGACGACGGACTGGACATTGGCCGCGGGACCGGTCGGCGTGGCCGGTGCCAGGCCGCCGCCGCCACCGCAGGCCGCCAGCAACAGGATCCCTGTCAGGGCGGAAACTATCAGTCCTCGCACGCGGTGCGTCTCTTTGCTCATTTGATGTCGTCAGCGGTGAAACCCTGCGGCATCAGCGCAGGCAGATACGCATAGCCGGAGTAGGCGCGCATGCGGCCTCCGGAACGGACCACGAGGTCCGCATGGTCGATGTTCAATTGACGGCGCAGGGCATGCGGCGCGCGGGCCGCATCCTCGTATTGCTGGAAGGAGTCGCCCAATGTCTGGCGCAGATCCGGCATCATCGGTCCGCGCCAGCTGACCGCGAAGACGCGGCCGGCCGCGGTGATGTACTCGCGCACCACGGTTCCCGTCGGAGTCTGTATCTCATGCACGGCGTAGCCGGCTGCCGAGGTCACTCGCAGCTGGCCTTTCATCTGCTGCCGGTCCGACTCCACGGACGTGATGTCCGCGCCCAGCGTGGCGTGCGCGACCGGGGACCAGGCCTGCATGGCGGCCACCGCCAGCATCGCACCGAAGAGCTGCGTCAATCTGCCGCTGAGGGGTGTCACTGCGGATTCCTCGTGTTCAGGGAATTTCGGGGAACGCTCCCCTCGGGCTTCGGGCCCGGTGGCGGTAACCACAGGGCCCGGATCGGATGTTATCCGCTGGCGCACACCGGTCAACCGGTCCGGCTGACCGGTGTCGCATGACGGCGACCTTGACGCACGCCGTCCGAAAGGACGTTCAGTTGCTGCCGAGGGCGCCAGTAGTGCCGGCCGCATGCTGCTGCAGCCACGTGGCGCGCCGCTGCTCGGCCTTGGTCTTCATCGCTGCCAGCACCTGCGGCAGCTTCGTCTTCTGCTCTGGCGTCAGCACGTTGTAGATCTGGCCCTGCAGTTCGATCTCACGCTGCAGGCGGCTGCTGGCCTGCGACCTGGCGACTTCGAGCGCCGCAGCGTAGTTGGGATCGCCGGGATTTCCCAACACGGTCATATCGGCTGCGGGCGTGCTCGCATGTTGGTTACGGACCGCGCTCAGGATGCCCTTGATCTGCGTCTGCTGGTCGGCTGTCAGGTTCAGCTGGTGCGCGGCGCGCAGCAGGGTTCCAACCAGCATGCCGCCATGGCGATGGCGCCAATGCCGGCCGGTGCTGGCGCTCGTCGTGGTAGTCGCGTCCGCGGCGGTCGTCGTGGCCGCCGCGGCCACCACCGCACCGGCACCGAGGCTCGCTGCCGCCAGCAGCAGCAGACCGGTTTTTCTGCTCAACTTCATGGTGTCATTCCTCAACTGTTGTGGAGCATTTGTTACTCATCGTTGCGGCAGCCCGGGGGCACGCGTGGTGCGTCAGTGAGTTCCGACAGCGGCCGCTTTCAGTGAGTTCCCCGGCGAGGCCTTCACGCTGATCAGAGCGTTCCTGCGGGGTGGCGGTTGACGGGACGAATGCAGAGGATTGCAACAGGGATTGCAACAGAATGTGGCCCCCCGACGGCGGGCCGGCGCCCGCATCACTCGGCGGGTGCGAAGATTCTCCAGGCCTGTGTCGGATGATTCAGCGCCCACCAGAGCGCGCCGAATCCGCCCGGCACATCCGGCGTATTGGGCGTTCCCTTCACCCGCACAGTGTCGGATTCCTCCGCCTGCGCCTGCTGGTCTGCAGAGGGTAGAGGCTCCTGCAACTCTTCCTGCGGGACCACCGTGCGGATATCGGGTGCCGTCAGGTTGAGTGGCCGCTTGCCCGCGCCCTGCGCCGCGGTCGTGGACTTGCGCTCGAGACAGCGCAGCGTGAACTGGAAGCAGAAGGTCGCCGTCTTCGCGGAAGCGCCTTGGGCGCCCGCCGCTGCTCCGCCGCTCCCGGCCGCACCTGCGCGCGGGGCAGCAGCGGGGGCCGGGGTGGCTGTGGAACCCGGCCGGGAGGCGGCGCCGGATGTACCGCTGGGCCCGGACGAGGTGGTGGCACCCGAGGGGCTGGCGGGCGCGGTGGCCGGCGAGCTTTGCGCCGGGACAGGGGGTTCGCCGGCGCGGATGATGCCCATCGCCGCCGTGGATAACAGAAGAGCCGTGAAGAGAGTGCGCAGCATCTTGTCGTTACGGCTCACAGGGTTATTCCATCGCACGCCCCGGGGGCGCCTCCCGAGGCTACTACGCGGCTGACCCCAATGACAGCAAGCCGTGTTCCGCCGTCGGCGTGCCGATCGACCCGGACCGCGTGCCCGCTCACCCCGGACCGCACGCCTGGTTCACGCGGATCGGATGCCCCGGGAGTGTGTCCGAACTCCCAACCTCGTGATTTTCCCGGCATTTTGTAACATCCCTGCAACAGCATTGCGATATTTCATTCACGGCCGAAACCCTGCTGCCACAGTCCGGGAACCATCATGCAAAGTTTTTCGAGTGCTCTGCAGACGCAACGCTGGGACGATCACCGTTACTACCACCACAGCCGCATCAATCAGTCGCTGCACCTCGTCAGTGCCATGAGCTTCCTGACCTCGTACGTGCTGATCTTCACCAATCCGGTCGCCGCCGCGCTGGTGGGCTGGCTCGTGGCGATGGTCACCCGCCAGGCCGGGCATTTCTTCTTCGAGCCCAAGGGCTACGACGAGGTGAACCAGGCGACCCACGAGTACAAGGAACAGATCAAGGTCGGTTACAACCTGCGCCGCAAGGTCGTGCTGCTGGCCATCTGGGCGGCCGCACCGTTGCTGCTGCTGGTGGATCCGACGCTGTTGGGACTATACCCGCAGGCCACCAGTGCCGACTTCGTGCAGCACATGGGACAGATGTGGCTGGCCATCGGTCTGGGCGGACTTCTGTTCCGCACCGTGCAGCTGTTCTTCGTCAAGGACGTGCAGACCGGGCTGGTGTGGATCACGAAGATCGTCACCGACCCGTTCCACGACATCAAGCTCTATCACAAAGCGCCGCTGTATCTGCTGCGGGGTGAGCTGATTGCGCCGATGCACGCCGCCAGCGGGCTCGAAGCATCTCTGTCAGCACACGACGCCTGATGGCCTTGTTGGTGAGGGCCTCACCGCCCCACCACCAGCCATCGGCCTGCATCGCCCGGGCCGCCGCCAGGATCCTGGCGGCGACCGCGGCGAAATCTTCCGCCGAATAATCCAGACTGAAGATGAAGCGCCCCGTGCCCACCCAGCTCAGGGCCAGTCCTTGCGCACGCAGGTAGTATTGAAACATCCAGTTGTAGCGCGAGGGTTGCAGGTAGCTGATCGTCCAGATGGAGGAGAGGTTGGCGATCTGCACGGGCAGGCCGGCCGCGCGCAGGCTGTCGTTCACCGTCTGAGCGCGTCCGTCCCAAAGAGTGTCCAGGCCGACGTACTTCGCCTGGATCTGCGGGGTTTCCAGGCGCTGCAGGAACTCGTGCATCGCGCCCATGACGTAGGGGTGCGAGTTGAATGTGCCGCGCGCGAAGCAGATATCCGCTGGGCGATCCGCGCGGAACCGGCGCATCAGATCGTGACGTCCGCACACCGCGCCGACAGGCAGACCCCCGCCGAGCGTCTTGCCGTAGGTGACCAGGTCGGCACGTACGCCGAAGTATTCCTGCGCCCCGCCGGGTGCGAGACGGAAGCCGACGAACACCTCATCGAAGATCAGCACGATGTTTCTCTGCGTGCAGACTTCGCGCAGCCTGCTCAGCCACCTGGTGTAGGCCACGCGGTCGAAGTGGGCGCTGCGTCCGCTGTCGATCAGCGAAGAATCGCCGGGCGCACTCGAATTCGGGTGCAGGGCCTGGAGCGGGTTGACGAGCACACACGCAATATCCCGCCGCTTCCGCAGTACCCGCAGCGAAGCGTCGTCCATGTCGCGCAACGTGTAGGTGCTGTCCGCATCGATTGGATTGCCAACGCCGGGCTGCACGTCTCCCCACCAGCCGTGGTAGGCACCGCAGAAACGCACCAGGTAGCGGCGCCGGGTATGGTAGCGGGCCAGGCGAACGGCCTGCATCACGGCCTCGGTGCCCGACATGTGGAAAGAGACCTCGTCGAGTCCGGAGATCTCCTTGAGCCGCCGCACGTTGTAGGCGATCAGGGGGTGGTACGCGCCGAGCACCGGTCCCAGGTCGCGGACCCGCTCGCTGCCGCGTGCGATGCACTCCTTGTAGAAGTCGTACCCGAATACATTGACGCCGTACGAGCCGGTCAGATCATAGAACCGGTTGCCGTCGAGATCGGTCACGGTGGGTCCCGCGGACGAGGCGAGCAGCGAGCCCAGCTTGAAGTGCTGGCGCACGAAGCGGCTGAACTGGAAAGGCACCCGGTAGCGCGATGTGAACTGCATATCGGAAATGGAGCCCTGCAGTTCGGCAGTCTGCTGTGCAGTGTGCGGGAAGCGCTGCGCGAACAACTCCGCCAGACGCATGAAGCCCGCACGCCGCTGGGCCGCTACTTCTTCGGGTGCCGAATCGGCACGGAAGAATTCACTGGGGTCATACTCGTAGAATGGCACCAGCGCGGCAAAGCGGCGCGACATGCGCGCATGCCCCGCGAGCGAGCGATGCTTCGCCAGCGAGAGTTCCAGGCGAAGTTGTGCCTTGCGCAGCAGGAGCGCTGCCGCGACGGCGGCCGGGATGGACAGCAACAGGGTTGGATTCATGGCGAGTCACTTTATTTCAGAACGATGACGATTCAATGACTGCCCGATCACTGATCAGCCGCATGACGCGGCACGAAAAACTCAACTTCCTGCTCACCAACCGCATTCCGCGGCGCTGGGTGACGCTGTGCGTAGGGCGCCTGAGCCGGGTACGCCAGCCCGCTGTGCGCGCGGCTTCCATCGCGATCTGGCGGCTGTTCTCGGACCTGGATCTGCGCGAGGCCCGCAAGGCGCGCTTCGAGAGCCTGCACGACTGCTTCACTCGTGAGCTCAAGGAGGGCGTGCGACCGGTGGATCCGGATCCTGCCGTGCTGACGAGTCCCTGCGATGGCATCGTCGGTGAAGGTGGTCGTGTGGTTGACGGTGTCGTGCTGCAGGCCAAGGGCTTCCCTTATTCCGTGCAGGACCTGCTCGGAGACGCCTGGCTGGCGGAGCAGTACCGTGACGGGTCATATGTCACTTTGCGGCTCACCTCGAGCATGTACCACCGGTTCCATGCTCCCGCGGACTGCCGGGTGGAGCGAGTCACGTATATCTCGGGCGACACGTGGAACGTGAACCCGATTGCGCTGAAGCGCATCGAGCGGCTGTTCTGCAAGAACGAACGCGCGGCCATCCGCTGCCGCCTCGCACAGGGCAGGCACCTGATCACACTTGTGCCGGTGGCCGCCATTCTGGTGGCGAGCATCCGCTTGCGCTTTCTCGATGTGCTGCTGCACTTGCGGTATCGCGGCCCGAACCACATCGAATGCGATGCGCCGTTGCGCAAGGGCGAGGAGATGGGCTGGTTCGAGCACGGCTCGACCATCATCGTGTTCGCGCCGGCGGGCGTAACGCTCTGCGAGCGCTGGAAAACCGGTGATGTGATCCGCATGGGACAGCCGCTTTTCCAGCTTCCTGAACCCTTCCGGGCAACCGCTGCCGAAGGCGTCAATGTGACGCCGGTCTCCTAGCTTTCTCACGCGGCGCAACACGCGTTCCCGTACGCGTGATGCGGGGCACATCTTCGGGCTTTGCCACCCTGCCTCAAGCGCTCTGGATAGTAGTATCCGGATGCTGTGCCTCACTGATTTGAAGCGGGATGCGGGCTGCTTTCGTCAAGACTCTCTGCCGACTCGTGATTGCCGCGGCACTGCTGGCCACGGCGCCGCTGTCTTTCGCGGCCGAGCGCTGGGCGGGTCTGTCCGATACCGTGTTCCAGCACCTGGCGCGTGACAACGAGCTGCCCAATTCAGCCACTCCCACCGCCGTGTCCCAGGATCGTGACGGCTTTCTGTGGATCGGGTCGCAGAACGGGCTGGCCCGCTGGGACGGCTACCATTTGCGGGTGTACCGGTCCGAGCCCGGCAAGCCCGGAGCGCTGCCGGACAATTTCATCCAGACCCTGCTGACCGACAGCCGCGGCATCCTGTGGGTGGGAACCACTTCCGGCGGCCTTGCCCGCTTCGACCGCGAGCATGACCGCTTCGTGGTCTATCCGGTGGGTCGTGACGGCCTGAGTCACGTGAGCGTGCGCGCCATCGCCGAGGACGGTGATGGCGGAGTCTGGGTTGCCACGGAAGGCGGTCTCGATCACGTGCGTCCCGACTCCAGTCCCATTGCCCACATGAGGCACTCGGATCGGGATCTGGACAGCCTGCCGGACAATCGCGTGCGCGGCTTGCTGCGCGATCGCGCCGGCACGCTCTGGGTCGGCACGGCCACGGGGCTGTCCCGCCTGGAGCGCGGATCAACGCAATTCGTCCCGGTTCCGCTGCCCATCGCACACGGCAAGCTGCCTTCGCCGTGGAGCTTTCTCGAAGACAGTGCCGGCCGGATCTGGGTGGGCACGCTTCGCCAGGGCGCGTACGTCATAGAATCACGCAACGCGCCGGCGAAGCTCGTCGAGGAGCTGGATACCGCGCATGCCGCGCTGCAGAACGAGGGTGTCTCGGCGATCGTCGAGACGGTCCCCGGACAGATCTGGATCGGCACTTTCGGCCGGGGAATCGTTGCCATCGATACGGCGACCGGTCACAGCCGCCGCATCCGCCATGATGCGGTCCTGCCCGCAAGCCTCCCGGACGACAGCATCCAGGCCATGTTCAAGGACCGCGCGGGCACGATCTGGATCTGCACCGATCGCAGCGTGAGTCGCTACGACGCCGCCCAATCCGCGGTGCTCACCGTGTTCGGCGCGTCCAGCCGCACCGACAGCATTTCCGAATCCAACGTCAACGCAGTGCAGCCCATGCCCGACGGCCGTGTCTGGCTCGGTCTGGACAGTCTTGGCGTGGACATCATCGATCCCACCGTTGGGCGCGTGGCCGAGTTGCGCCCCGATCCGTCGCGACCCGAGTCCGCGCTGCCGCGCGACTACATCAATGCATTCGCCGCCGCGCCGAATGGCGATGTCTACGTCGGCTCGGAGCAGGGCCTGTACCGCGTCGATCGTCTGGTCCGGGGCGCAACCCGGATCCCGATTCCGCAGCGTGATGCGGGCGCCCAGGTGTGGGCACTGCTTCTGGACGGGAACGTCCTGTGGGTGGGGGGATTCGACGGACTGTGGTCATTGAACCTCGCCCAGGACCGTGCGCGGATCGTGACTCACGCCGAGACCGCCAGCGGCCTGACCGACCAGCGCATCACGGTCATCGAGCGCGGCGAGGGCGATGCACTCTGGGTCGGGACGAAGAACGGCCTGAACCGGATCGATCTCGCCAGCCATCACATCGAGAAGATCCTGCCCGACCCCACCAATCCGTCGGCGCTGGCCGCCGGTTACATCACCTCCCTGCTGACCGACTCGCACGGCCGGCTGTGGGTGGCGACCTTCGGCGGCGGCGTCAATGTGCTCGAAGCGCGCGATGCGGCGGGCCGCCCGCACTTCCGCCGCATCGGCATCACGCAGGGACTCAACAACGAGAATTCCAACAAGCTGCTGGAGGATCGGCAGCGGACCATATGGGTGAGTACCGACGACGGGCTCGCCACCATCGATGAGCGGACCTTCGCCGTGCGCACCATCCGCCGTGCCGAGGGCCTGCCCATCACCAGTTACTGGGTGGGCTCAGGGGCCGCGACACCACAGGGCGAGCTGCTGTTTGGCGGCGTCGGCGGCCTGACCGTCGTGCGGCCCGAGCGCCTCGCGCAGTGGCAGTACCAGCCGCCGCTCGTGATTACCGACATCCGCGTGGGCGGTCAACCGGTGCCGCCGGGCAGCGTCAGCCTCAACGATCCCGGCCACCCGCTGACGATCACTTCGCGTGCCAACAGCCTCGCCGTGGAGTTCGCGGCACTCGACTTCTCCGCGCCGGAGCGCAACCGTTACGCGTACCGGCTGGAAGGGTTCGACGCGAACTGGATCGACACGGCCACTGAGCACCGGCTCGCTGCCTACACCAACCTGCCCCCTGGCGATTACACGCTGCAGTTGCGCGGTTCAAATCGTGATGGCGTCTGGGCCCAGAACATACTCCGTGTGCCGGTGCACGTACTGCCGGCCTGGTATCAGACCGCCGCATTCCGCATCGCGGTGATTCTCGGGGCACTGGCCCTCGTCGCAGCCGTCGTGCAGGGCCGTACCGTCTATTTGCGCCGCAGCCAGCGGGACCTGGAGCGGCAGGTCGTGGAGCGTACCGCGGAGCTGCGCGAGAGCCAGCGGCAGCTCGAGCAGATCGCCTACTTCGATACGCTGACGGCGCTACCCAACCGGCGGCGCTTCACCGAGGAGTTCCGTGAGCTGCTGGTGCTGGCGCGACTGCAGAACCAGCGCTTTGCACTGTTGCTGATCGATCTGGACCGCTTCAAGCAGATCAACGACTCGCGCGGTCACGACGCAGGCGATGCACTGCTGATCGAGGCGGCCATCCGACTGCAGGCCGCCGTGCGCAAGTCCGATTGCGTGGCGCGCCTGGGGGGTGATGAGTTCGGTGTGCTCGTGGCCCACAATCCGGCGGCGAGCGACATCGAGAACATCTGTCACCGCATCATCGAGGGTTTCATGATGCCCGTGCCGGTCAGCGGCGCCGCCGTGACCAGCAGCGCGAGCATCGGGGTGGCTGTGTACCCGGATCACGGCGCCACGCTCGACAGTCTTTACAAGTCCGCCGACGTTGCGCTCTACGAGGCCAAGCGTGCCGGCGGGAATTTGTGGCGCTGGTACAAGTCCCAGACCAACACTTCGAGCACGGGTCAGTTCCAGGTGCGCATCAAATAGCACCGCCGCTCGAGGTGCCTCAGACGATGTGGCCGCGTCCCAGCAGGCCGATCACGCCTATCAGGATCAGATACAGCGCCACGATGTAATTCAGCAGGCGTGGTGCGACCAGGATGAGGATGCCGGCGATCAGCGCGATCACCGGTCCGACGGACAACGTGGCGGTCATATGGCCTCCCGATGTGACCCGGAGTGGCCACGAATGCCGCGTGGCCGCAGCTGTACTACGCTCGAAGGGGGCTGCCGGTTCCGAGCCGTTCGCAGAATCGCCGCAGGCGGGCGCAGGCTCGATCGATGGTTTCCTCGTCGGTGGCGAAGCAGATGCGCACGAAGCTGGCTGTCTCACGACCGAAGGCCGCGCCGTCCATCACACTCACTCGCTCTGCCCGGTACAGGGCGCGCATGAACTCGTAGCCCGTCATGCCCGTACCGCGGACATCCAGCAGCATGAACATGCCCGCCTCGGGAACGACCGGTCGCACCAGCGGAATGCCTTCGAGTCCCGTCACGAAACGCCGGCGCCGCTGATCGCAGTACTCACGCGTCCGTCGCTCCGCCTCATCGGCGACTTCGAGCGCAGTGATCGCCGCCTCCTGGATGAAGCCAGGCAGCCCGAACAGCATGCACATGACGAGTGCTTCGGCGTGCCTCACCATCTCATGGGGCCCCACCAGCCAGCCGGCACGCCAGCCGGTCATGGCGTGAGACTTCGAGAGGCTTCCAAGGGTGATCACGCGCTCGGACAGTCGCGCCGCCAGGCTCGGTACCCGTCCGCCGGGGGCGAGGCCCGCGTACACCTCATCGCTGATCAACCACAGATCGTGCTGGCGGGCGAGGCCTGCGATGACCTCGAGTTCCGCTTCATGGAACACCACGCCGCTCGGATTGTTGGGAGTGGCCCAGACAATGGCCCGGGTCCGGGGAGTCACGCAAGCCCGCAGTGCATTCAGATCCGGCCTGAACCCGCCTGTACTGGGTGCGCGGATCAGGCGTGCGCCCGACACTTCCAGTGTGGCGGGGTAGGTCGGATACATCGGATCGAACGTGATGACCTCATCTCCTGGGCCGGCCACGCACATCGAGGCGACGAACAGGGCATTCTGTGCGCCCGACAGATAGATGACGTTTTCGGGGTCGATAACCTGCCCCGTGCGACGCGAGTGGGCGGCGGCAATCGCCTCGCGCACGGCGTGCCGGCCTGATGCCGGTGTGTAGTGGGTATCGCCCCCACGGATCCGTTCGATCGCGCGTTCTACGACTGGCGTCGGTGTAGCCAGATCGGGATCGCCGACGCTGAGGATGATGACGTCCTCGCCTCGATCGCGTGCCGCGCTGGCCTCGTAATGAGTGCGCCACGCGTCCGCGCCGTCACCGCTGATCCGATGCACCAGAGACGAATATTTCATGCGCGGTATCGTGCTTGCTTGGCGAAGGACCGGGCTGCATATTGGAGCACAAGTGCCGTCGCGATGCGAAACGCGACGCGGAGGTGTTGGTGGAAGCGAGTACTCAGCCCTGGTCAGTCGGCCGCTACATCGTCGAACTGCTGGCGGCCAACGGGATAGACACCGTGTTCGGCATTCCGGGCGTGCACAATCTGGAGCTGTATCGCGGGATCGCAGCTTCCGGCATCCGTCACGTGCTGGTGCGGCACGAACAGAACGCGGGATTCGCGGCGGATGGCTTTGCGCGCGCCAGCGGCCGCCCGGCCGCCGCGATCGTGATCTCGGGCCCTGGCCTCACGAATATCATGACGGCAGCGGCACAGGCCAAGAGCGATTCCGTGCCCATGCTGATCGTTGCCAGCACGCCGGTGGAGGCGTCGCTGGGCAAGGGTTGGGGAGTGCTGCACGAGCTGGATGATCAACGGGCGGTCGCGGCCGGAGCAAGTGGCAGCGCGCGCTCGGTACGCACGGCGCAGGACGCACGCGATTATCTGCGCGAGGCCTTCGCCCGCTTCCAGGTCGGCAGGCAGAGGCCAGCCTATGTGGAGATCCCGCTGGATCTGCTCGCCGCGACGACCGATCTGCGCCCGGAGCAATTTGCACAGGTCGGCGGAGCACCCCAGCCCGATGGCGCCCTGATTGAACGAGCGGCTGCGCTGCTGTCGAACGCGGAGCGTCCCATGATCATCGCGGGCGGCGGCGCGCGCGCCGCGGGGAACGCGTTGCGCCAGCTCGTGGAGGCGGTTGATGGATATGTCGTAACCACGGTCGCGGGCAAGGGTGTGCTTCCGGAGAGTCATCCCGCAAGTCTCGGGGCATCGCTGCAATTCCGGGAAGCGCGCGAGTTCGTCGCTTCGGCGGATGTCGTGCTGGCGGTCGGCACCGAACTGGCTGAGACGGATTTCTACTTCGGCACACAATTGCCGCTGACCGGCCGGTTGATCCGGATCGATATCGACGCCAGCAAGCTGGCGGATCACTACGCGGCGGATCTGGGAATCTGGGGGGACGCACGACACAGCGTCGAGGCGCTGGCCGGTGCAGTGCGCGCTGGCAAGGGCTGGCGCAGCCGAACGTCCATGGCTGCGGTCATACGCGGTCAAATCGAGGATCGGCTGGACGCCCCTGCGCGTGCTTGCGTTGGTGTTTTGCGTGCGCTGCGCGAGGGACTACCGCACGAGGGGGCCGTTTTCAGCGACATGACTCAGGTCGCTTATCTGGGCAACTACCTGTTTCCCGCTGAACGCCCCGGCACCTGGTTCCATCCCTGCGGTTACGGCACGCTCGGATTCGCGTTGCCCGCGGCTCTGGGTGCGAAGGTCGCGCAACCGAGCCGACCCATCATCGCGCTCGCCGGAGATTTCGGTTTCCAGTTCACCTCACAGGATCTGGCCACCGCCGTGGAGCTGGAATTGAGTCTGCCCATCGTGCTGTGGAACAACAGCGCGCTGGGACAGATCCGGGACGACATGCGCGCGGCGGGAATCCCGCCGACCGGGGTCGTCGGGCACAACCCGGACTTCCAGGCACTCGCCAGGGCCTACGGTGCGCATGCCGTACGCGCGCGTGGTCCGGCCGAGCTGGCTGAAGCCGTCCGCACGGCACTGCGCCGCCGTGGGCCGACACTCCTGGAAGCGGTCGAGTCCGACTTCGCCGCGAGCTGACACAGCCTGTGTCGATGTCAGGCGGCTGGATGGAATCTTCTGACCGACAGCACGCCCAGATAGACGAACAGCGCCAGCAGGATCAGCTGGGCGATCGCGAAAGGCGGCTCCTTCTGGGTCGGCGCCAGGGAGTGCAGCAGCCCGATCTTGTCGAATGACTGCGCCACGGCGACGAAGGCGTTGAAATAGAAGGCCAGCAGCGCGGTGATCACGTACACCCAACGCCAGGCACCGCGCAGATGCAGGCCATACAGCGCGATGAGGCAGATCGCGAGCACCACCAGTGAGATTGCCCCGACCACATGCGCGGGGCCGATCGCCTTGGAATGAAACAGGAATCCGGTGACGCTGGTCAGGATCGTCGTCACCAGGAAGAGGGCGGTCCACTCCGGCAGGCGTTGCGAGCGCAGGAGTCCGCCGGTCACCACGATGCCGGCCAGCAGGCCGATCAGGCTGATCACCACGTGCACGAGGGTGAACACGGCGGTCGACATTCCCAGGATCATGACATCCCCCTTCGTTCTGGTTGTGGGGCGGGTGTCTAGTATAGGCATACGCTCAGGGTTGGGTCTGCCTCCTCGCGAACAGGCGGGAGTCAGGGCCGCGGGTGTCAGCCACCCGAGGCCGCGCTCGCCGATCGGGCCGAGTCCGCGTTGCGCATCCGGATCTGCATCTGGCGCAGCCGGTAGTCGATCACCAGCACGTCGAAGGAGCCCAGCACATCCATTCCCAGGAGCAGTGTTGGCTCGCGATTCAGCTTGAGGTGATCGAACAGGTACATGTCGGCGAAGGTGACACGCACCTGTTTGAGCCTGAGCGAGCCCATATTGATGGGGGGTGCCGTGAGGACATTGCCGCGCGCGATCTCAAGGGTGACCCCCTCGATCTCCTGCGTGGTCGCATCCTTGGGTGGATGGCGCATGAGCGCATCCCGCAAGGAGAGATTGCCCACGGTCTGCTGGCCGCCGGTATCGATGATGGCGTCGGCCGTGATCGTGCCCACGCGCACTTCCGCCGCCAGTAATCCGGTACGTGTCAGTTTCAACGGGATGACGGCGAAGCCGGGTTGGGCCCGCTCGCGGTGCGAGTGCGCGATGACCAGCCGGTCATGGGCGAAGTCCGCGTAGATCCGCTTGTCAGGCAGGCCCTCCCGTCCGAGCACGCCCTCGGCCCCGCCGAACACGTCGGCCACGATCGGGAGCGTGGTCGGCGCGATCAGCAGCTCGCCCACCTCCATCCGATCTACCTTGATCGCCGCGACCATGGCCTCGCCCGTGACGCCCCGAACCAGGATGGGCTTGGTGTCCTTTGGCGAGATGCCCAGGCTTTCAGCCACGCGTCCGATGATGGCCGAGTGACTCGCTCCGGTGTCCAGCACGAGCCGATAAGGCCCCTTGCCGTTGATGAGCACCGGAGCCCAGATCCGTCCAATGCGATCGCGCAGCGTGGGCGCTACGTACTTGGGTTCCGGCGCCTCGACCACGACTTCCGGGGTCGGCTCCGCGCTGGGTGGACCGGCGCCGGCTCCCGAGCCCGCAGTCGCGGTGGCCGCGCCGGTGCCCGGAGCAGCACTATCGCCTGTTCCCACCGGAACCGAGGGCGGTGATGGGGTGATTGGCGCGGGTGCCGCTGTGACCGGTGCGGGTGCCGCTGTTGCGGCATTTCCGGGGGCAGGTGGTTCGGGCGTCGCGCTCGAGGGCACGGCCGCCGCGGTCAGGCCTGCTGCCAGCACGGCGGCCAAGGCGATGGAGCGGAGATTGCGACGCTGCTGCACGGCGTGACTTGTCACCCGAATGACCCCGATCCGCAGTGTACTGGTCCCGACCGCCAGGTCACAGTTGCCGTACCGGAACCGGCGCACACTATCCGAGAAAGAGGTTCCCGCATGGCCAGAGGGGCCCGGGCCCGACCTTCCCGAGTACACTGATAAGGTTGCGACCCCGACACAGGGTTGTTCGTTCCCCGAACCAGTCCGTTGCGCAAAGCAGTGGTGTTGGCTTTCTGTGGGCCAGCCAGTTTGAACCGGCGCGAGATTTGGCCGTACACTGGTCCCACAACAAGCGCCGGTACAGGCGCGCGTCGATGAGGGAGCCGCGGATGTCAGCGACCAGTGTGATCTCGCCGCCCGGATTCTTGACCAAGGAACGCACGATCGCCGGCGCGGGATTCAACCGCTGGCTGGTGCCTCCCGCGGCGCTCGCAATCCATCTGTGTATCGGCATGGCCTACGGCTTCTCGGTGTTCTGGCTGCCGCTGTCCAAGGCGATCGGCATCACCAGCTCCGTGGCCTGTCCGAAGGACATGGGTGTCATCGACCAGATCCTCACCACCACCTGCGACTGGAAGATCTCCATGCTCGGGTGGACCTACACCCTGTTCTTCGTCGTGCTCGGATCGGCCGCGGCGCTCTGGGGCGGCTGGCTGGAGCGCGTGGGTCCCCGCAAGGCCGGTATGGTCGCCGCCGTGTGCTGGTGCGGCGGCCTGGTGATCGCCGCCGGCGGCGTGCTGATGCATCAGATCTGGATCATTTGGCTCGGCTCTGGGGTGATCGGCGGCATCGGCCTGGGTCTGGGTTACATCTCACCGGTCTCGACCCTGGTGAAGTGGTTCCCCGACCGGCGTGGCATGGCGACCGGCATGGCCATCATGGGATTTGGCGGCGGCGCCATGATCGGCGCACCGCTGGCGGACCGGCTGATGAAGCTGTTCGCAACCCCCACTGACGTCGGAGTGTGGCAGACATTTCTGGTGTTGGCGGCCATCTACTTCGTGTTCATGACCGGCGGTGCCCTCGGTTACCGGGTGCCGCCCGCGGACTGGAAGCCGGCTGGCTGGACCCCACCGCGCAAGCGCGTACTCGTATCGGAAGGCCAGGTGCACATGAACGTAGCGCTGGCAACGCCCCAGTTCTGGCTGGTGTGGGGCGTGCTGATGCTGAACGTCACCGCCGGCATCGGCATCCTGGGCATGGCCTCGCCCTTGCTGCAGGAGGTGTTTGGCGGCCGGCTGATCGGCGTGAAGGCCTCCTTCGACCAGCTCTCGCCCGATCAGCTCAAACAGATCGCCACCATCGCCGCCGGATTCACCGGGCTGCTGTCGCTGTTCAACATCGCCGGGCGCATCTTCTGGGCTTCGCTGTCCGACAAGATCGGTCGCCAGGCCACCTACATGGTGTTCTTCCTGATCGGGCTCACCCTGTACGCCTCCATTCCCTGGACGGCCTCCCAAGGCAACCTGGCGCTGTTCGTCGCCTTCTTCTGCGTGAACCTGTCGATGTATGGCGGCGGCTTCGCCACGGTGCCCGCCTATCTCGCCGACCTGTTCGGCGAGAAGATGGTCGGCGCCATCCACGGCCGGCTGCTGACCGCCTGGTCCACGGCCGGAATCCTCGGTCCCGTGCTGGTCAACTACATCCGTGAGTATCAGCTCGATCACGGCGTGGCCAAGGCGCAGGCTTACAGCGTCACCATGTACATCCTCGCGGGGCTGCTCGCGATCGGGTTCATCTGCAACCTGCTGATCCGTCCCGTGCCGGCGTCGAAGTACATGACCGCCGCGCAGATCGCCGAACTCGACCGGACCTCCGCATCGAAGGCCGCGAGCGTGGCGGTGACCGCGACCGGCAGCGCGATGGCGGTGCCCGCCTGGATGGTGGCCGCCGCCTGGATACCCATCCTCGTCCCGCTCGCCTGGGGAATCTGGATCACGCTGCAGAAAGCAGCGGCGATATTCAGCCAGGGTTGATCAGCCGCATCAGTGCCGCGATGCGCCGCGGATCCGTCACGGCGACGAAGACGATGCCCGTCAGTGCCCCGAACAGGTGTGCGTCGTGGTTGATCCGTCCGCGTGAGTTGCGCGCCGAGTACCACGTAAAGGCGAGATACAGCAGCGCGAACAGCGGCGCTGGAATCGGCAGCGGGATGGGCAGCACGTACAGCCGCTGGTTGGGGAAATACAGGATCGAGGCGAACAGCACCGCGAGGATGGCCCCCGAGGCGCCGAGCGAGGCGTAGCCGGGTTCGTTACGGTGCTGGAAGCACGTGCCCAGGCCACTGACCAGCAGCCCGCTGAAGTATAACACCAACATCCTCGCGGAACCGATGACCCGCTCCAGCGGGAAAGCGAACGAGAAAAACGTAATGAGGTTGAAGAGCAGGTGGCCTACGTCAGCGTGCACGAATCCGCTGCTCACGAGGCGCGCGTAACCGGTGCCCTGGGCGATGAGATACGGGCGCAGGACCGCGCGCTCGATCAGCGCAGGACGCGCGAGACCTGCCGCGCTGATGAGGACGATGGCGATGAGAATCAGCAGGGATACCATCGTCGGATTCAGCCGGGCACGAAGCCGAACTCGGCGGCGCTTGACCACAGCGCCTCCCAGAAGCTCACGGCGTAACTGCGACTCACGGCGATCTCGAACACAGCGCTGCCATCCGGCCCGTCGGGCAAACGCCAAACTGTGACGGCAATGTAGGCAGCCAGGGTGGAGGCGGCCGCACCGACAGGAAATGCGCGCGGGTGCAGATCGATCGGCAGCAGTTTGGCGAGCATCGCGCGCACTTGCGGTCCCGTCAGCCGCAGCACCGTCATTCCACCACCCTGATCGGTGAGCGCCGCAAGTGACCCCACGCTCGCGCGCAGCGCGTCCAGCAGATCTCCCGACTCGCGCGGACCAACCGCGAGCCACGTGCCCACGCCGATTCCGATGATGGCGAACGGCCTTGCCGCATCACCGGCAAGCCGGCCCTCGGCGCGGGCCGGTCCGGCCGGCAAGTCGAGCTGGAAGTCCGATCGGATGCGCTCACTGAGGGCGGCGGCGCCCTCCTTGCGGGCAACCATGCGTACAGCCGACAGGCCCGGTCGTTCGCTGGCCAGCACGCCTCGTCCGGGAGCGGTGACCCAGTGCAGGGCGCCAAGGGCGGATTGCAACTGCAGAGTGTCGTGTGGATCTGCCGCGCTCATTGATGCAACCGGACTCCCTCGGGATCGAAGAACACCGGCGGTACGACCTCGACCTCGGTGTCGCCGCTGCGCACCGGGTCGTGCGCCCGCAGGATCTCGCCATGCCGCTCACGACCCCGGCGCAGCATGCCGAGCCCGATCCAGTGGCCCAGCATCGGCGAGAAGGTCACCGAGGTCACGTATCCCTGATCGTTCTCGAGCGTCGCGGACGCGCCGCGCGCCAGGAAATGGGCGCCGCTGTACAGGCGAGCACCACGATTGACCGGTCTCAGGCCCACCAGCACGGCACGATCTGCGTCAGTCAGCGCGGGTCGTTGCGCGAGCACGCGACCGATGAAGTCCTTGCGGGCCGACATCATCCGGCCCATGCCCAGGTCATCCGCCGTGGTGGTGCCGTTGATCTCGTTGCCGGTCACGTGTCCCTTCTCGATGCGCATGACGTTCAGGGATTCGAGTCCGTAGGGGGTGATTCCGGCAGGTTCGCCGGCCGACATGATGGCGCGGATGGTCGCAGCGCCGTGCTGCGCGGGCACGGCCAGCTCGTACGCCAGCTCGCCCGAGAAGGAGATCCGGAACAGGCGCGCGCGCACGCCGCGCCACGTGAATTCGCGGCAGGCGAGATAAGGAAACGCCGTGTTGGAAAGGTCGAGCGCGTCTCCCAGCAGAATCTGCAGCACCTCGCGCGAGCGTGGTCCGGCCAGGCACAGCTGTGCCCACTGTTCGCTGACGGAGGCCAGCTGTACATCGAGTCCGGGCCACAGAACCTGGCATGCGTGCTCCATGTGCTGCATGACTCTGGAAGCATTTACGGTGGTGGTGGACATCACGTAATGCTCCGCTCCCAGGCGGGCCGTAGTGCCATCGTCCATCACGAAACCGTCTTCGCGCAGCATGAGCCCATAGCGCGTCTTGCCGACGGGAAGCGTCGAGAACAGGTTGATGTAGAGTCGGTCGAGAAGTGTGGCCGCATCCGGCCCCTGGATGTCGATCTTGCCGAGTGTCGAGACGTCGCAGAAACCAACTCCGGAGCGCGTTGCCCGCACTTCGCGCGCGATGGTCTGCATCCAGTCCGTCTCGCCCGCGAGCGCGAACCACTGGGCACGCAGCCAGTCACCCGCTTCGATGAAGGTGGCGCCGCGCTCGGCGGCCCAGGAATGGCCGGCCGTCAGCCGCGTCGGCCTGAAGTGCCTGCCCCGATGATGTCCGGCCAGTGCGCCGATGGCGACCGGCGTGTACGGGGGGCGGAACGTCGTGGTTCCGACCTGGGCGATGGAACGCCCCGTCGCGGCGGCCATGATGGCATGCCCGTTGACGCCCGACGTGCGGCCCTGATCCGTCGCCATGCCGAGGGTCGTGTAGCGTTTGAGGAGCTCGACGGACTGGTAACCCTCGCGTGCAGCGAGAGCCACGTCATCGTCCGTGACGTCATTCTGGAAATCGACAAATGCCTTGGACCGTGAACCCTGCACCTGCCACAGCGCGCTGATGCCAACTGGCTCGTCGTCGGCGCGCCATGAGGGGACGGCCGCACCACCCAGCCCGAGCGACTCGGCGGCCTGCGCCCCAGCCTCTGATCCCTCGCGCAGCGCTGCACCGAGCGAATAGGCGCCGCGCGCGGCACCCACGACCTGCATGCCCGCAGGCACAGCGCCCGGGACAAACGCGGCAGCCGCATCCGACCAGACTGGTCTCGCGCCCAGGTGCGTAGTCAAAGCGATGTTGGGATTCCAGCCGCCGGACACGGCCAGTGCATCGGCAGCAACGCGCGACTCATTTCCGTTGCGGTCGCGCACTGTGATGCCACGCAGCCGCGTAGAGCCTTGCGTGTGCACGATCCGTGCGCCGGCAAATGCTCTCGTTCCGATCGATTCCGACCAGCGCAGGCGTTGCGCCGGAATCTCCCCGCGCGAATCCACGATTGCGCTGATTGGCGTGCCTGCGGCAGCAAGGTCCCGTGCCGTCTGCCAGCCATCATCGCTGCAGGTGAACAGAGCGACCTGCCGACCGGGTACCACGGCATATCGGTGGAGGTAGGTGCGCAGGGCAGAGGCCAGCATGACGCCCGGCCGATCGTTGCCGCCGAACACGAGTGAGCGCTCGCTGGCACCCGCCGCCAGAACGCAGCAGCGGGCCACGATCTTCCAGAGTCGCTGGCGCGGCTGATGCGGCGCAGGCTCCGGCAGATGATCCGAGACCCGCTCGACGGCACCGAAGGTGCGCGCGCCGACGACCCGGTTGCCGACCGCACCACCGTCATAGGTGCCGAAGACCGTCGTGCGACGCAGAATTCGTACTTCGGGACAGGCGGCCAGTTCACTTTCGATCTGCCGGACCCATTCGGAGCCAGGCAGGCCGTCTATCTCGTGCTGCTCCCCGTTCAGCCGGCCTCCGAGGATCGAATCCTCGTCGCACAGCAAAACCCGCGCGCCGCTGCGAGCTGCCCGCAGCGCCGCCGCGAGTCCTGACGGTCCTGCGCCGATCACCAGCACGTCGCAGAAGGCATGCGACTTGTCATAGGAGTCCGGGTCGGGAGCGTGACTCGCGCGGCCCAGCCCGGCGGCGCGCCGGATGGCCGGCTCGTAGAAGCGCTCCCACCAGCGCTTCGGCCACATGAACGTCTTGTAGTAGAAGCCGGCGACGAACAGGGGAGAGAACAGCGAACTGATCGCCCCGACGTCGAACACGAGCGAAGGCCAGCGGTTCTGGCTGGCGGCCTCCAGGCCAGGGAACAGCTCGATGACGGTGGCCCGGGTGTTGGCTTCGCGGCGCGCGCCGGTGCGCAACTCCACGAGCGCGTTCGGCTCATCGGAGCCCGCAGTGAGGATGCCGCGCGGTCTGTGATACTTGAAGGAGCGGCCCACCAGGTGGATGTCGGCGGCGAGCAGGGCCGAGGCCAGCGTGTCGCCGGCGAAGCCGGTCAGGTCCCGGCCGTCGAACCGGAAGGCCAGGGGTCGAGTCCGATCGATATGGCCACCGTCCGCGAGTCGATTCGGCTGGCCGGCGATCAAACCACCTCTCCTTCGCCGGCCCCGCCCGCGGGTGCGGCACCGGGCTGCTGCCGCGCCAGCTCCACTCCCAGCAGCTCGTGAGTCAGCGTGTCGCGTGCCACGCGCAGCCAGCTGCGGCAGCCGGCAGTGTGATACCAGAGTTCGATGTGCGGACCGGCCGGGTTGTCGCGCAGGTAGACGGATTCGTAGAACCGACGCGATGCCTCGGCGCCTCCCGGATCGGGCCGCTCGACATGCGCATCGCCCAGATAGGCGAACTCGCTGACATCGCGCTCGCCGCAGTAGGGGCATTGGATTCGCATGAATGGCTGCCGTGGGGGTCGATACGGGTTGGAGTGGGGGTCGATGCGGCTCGGGCGCGGGTCAATGCAGGTTGGGCTGCGGTCCCTGACCCTTTTCGGTGATGAGGTGGCCGCTGGCGAAGCGGTCGAGCCGGTAGGCGCGCGCCACCGGATGCGACTCGCCTCTCGCCAGCAGATGCGCGAAGCACCACCCGGAGGCCGGCGTCGCCTTGAATCCGCCGTAGCACCAGCCCGCATTCAGATACAGAGCCTCGATCGGCGAGCGATCGATGATGGGTGAGCCGTCCATCGACATGTCCATGATGCCGCCCCAGGAGCGCAACATCCGCACGCGTCCCAGCGCGGGCATCAATGCCATGCCGCCCTCGCAGACATCCTCGACCGTGGGCAGATTGCCGCGCTGCGCGTACGAGTTGTAGCCGTCGATGTCGCCGCCGAACACCAGGCCACCCTTGTCGGACTGGCTGATGTAGAAATGTCCGGCCCCGAAGGTCACGACTCCCGGCAGGAACGGCTTGATGGCCTCCGAGACGAATGCCTGCAGGACGTGGCTCTCTATCGGCAGGCGCAGGCCGGCCAGCCGCGCCACCCGCGACGTACTGCCCGCGACCGCCATGCCGATCCGGTCCGCCCGGATCGTGCCCCGCGTGGTGTTGACACCGACAATGCGCTCGCCCTCGCGCAGGAAGCCGGTGACCTCGCAGTTCTGGATGATGTCCACCCCGAGCTGGCTCGCTGCGCGGGCGTAGCCCCACACCACGGCATCGTGTCGCGCGGTGCCACCGCGCCTCTGCAGCAGACCGCCGCGGATCGGGAAGCGCGCGTTGTCGAAATCCAGAAACGGCAGCATGCGGCGCACCGCCTGGGTGTCGAGCAGCTCCGCGTCCACGCCGTGCAGGCGCATTGCGTTGCCGCGCCTTGCGAAGGCATCACGTTGCGCATCGGTATGGCACAGATTGAGGACGCCGCGCTGGCTGACCATCGAGTTGAAATTGAGCTCCTGTTCCAGCCCTTCCCACAGCCGCAGCGACCACTCGTAGAAGGGATTGTTGCCCGGCAGCAGATAGTTGGACCGGATGATGGTCGTGTTGCGGCCGGCATTGCCCGAACCGATCCAGCCCTTTTCGAGCACGGCGACGTTGGCGATGCCATGCACGCGCGCGAGGTAATAGGCGGTGGCCAGTCCGTGACCGCCACCGCCAATGACGATGACGTCGTAGCCGGTTTTTGGCGCGGCATCGCGCCAGGCTGCGGGCCAGCCGCGATGTGCGCCAAGCGCCTGGCGCATCAGGGTGAAGATCGAATACCGCATGCGTGGGATGGTAGTCGCGCCCCGGGGCGCCATTTGCTGTTTTGCGAGGGCGAATATACATTCCACGCCGATCCGGCGCATGTACCCGGCTGCCCGCCGGAGGAGCTATGGAAACCACGCCCACCCTGGGCAGCCCGAGCCCCGGCACCAACACCGGCCGGCGGCGCGCCGGAGTCCGCGGCCGCCGCGTCGGCGGCAGCCAGGTTCCGCAGATTCCCTGGCAGGACGTCATCAATCCGTATCCGCCCATGGAAGTGCTCTCGGCCGAGCAGCTCGAGGCCATCCATCAGACCTCACTCCGTATCCTCGAGGAACTGGGGATCGAGGTCATGTCGCCGCGCGCGCGGGCGGTCCTGGCGGCTGCGGGGGCGGACGTCGAACACTCCACCGGCACGGTACGCCTGGACCGCGGCCTGATCGACAAGGCGCTCGCGACCGCGCCGTCCTCTTTCACTCTGACCCCACGTAATCCCGCCAAGCGCATCATCCTGGGGGGCAACCATATCAATTTCGGTCTGGTGGCGGGTCCGCCGGCCGTGCACGACTGCGAACGCGGCCGGCGCGCCGGCAACCTGCGCGACTACTGCGACTTCATCCGTCTGGCGCAGTTCTTCAATGCCATCCACCTGATCGGCAACCAGGTGTGCGCACCGGTCGAGCTGCCTGCCAACAGCCGCCACCTCGATACCTATCGCGCCAATATCGTCTACTCCGACCAGGTGTTCCATTGTTCGGCCATCGGCTCCGGTCGTGCGCTGGATGGCATCCGCATGGCAGCGATCGCGCGCGGCATCACCCTGGAGGAACTGGCCGCCAGCCCGGGCATCATCACCATCATCTCGGTAAACAGTCCGCGGCGCTTCGACGAGGCGATGGCGGAGGGTCTCATGACCATGGCCGAACACGGCCAGGCCGTGGTGGTCACGCCATTCACGCTGATGGGCGCCATGGCGCCAGTGACGCTTGCGGCGGCCCTGGCGCAACAGAATGCGGAGGCGCTGTTCGGCGTGGTGCTGGCGCAGCTGGTGCGGCCGGGCGCTCCCGTCATGTATGGCGCATTCACCTCCAATGTCGACATGCGCTCCGGCGCGCCGGCATTCGGCACGCCGGAGAACTCCAAAGCAAATATCGCCAGCGGTCAGTTGGCGCGCCGCTACGGACTGCCGTACCGGACATCGAACGCCAGCGCGTCGAACGCAGCGGACGCTCAGGGTGCCTACGAGACGCAGATGGCTCTCTGGGGCGCGATCCTCGGGCACGGCAACCTGATCTATCACGCCGCCGGCTGGCAGGAGGGGGGGCTTACGGCCTCGTTCGAGAAGCTGGTGCTGGATGTGGAGATGCTCCAGCTGATGACCGAGTTCCTCAAACCGATCCCGGTGAACGAGGCGGAGCTCGGCTTCGAGGCCATCAAGGGAGTGCGCAGCGGCGGACATTTCTTCGGCGAGCCGCACACCATGGAGCGCTACGAGCACGCCTTCTACCAGCCGCTGGTCTCGAACTGGCAGAATTACGAGAGCTGGCAGATCGGCGGCGCCAAGGACGCCACCCAGCGCGCCACCGAGATCTGGAAGCGGGCCCTGCAGGAGTATGTGGAGCCGGCGATGGACCCGGCCGTGCGCGAAGCGCTGGATGCGTATGTGGATGAACGGCGCGCGCAGATCGGCGGTGGGGAACCGTAGAGGGTGGTGCGGGCGCCCGGGTTTTGAGCAGGTCGTGAGCCTTGAAATCGTGAGGAGTTGGCCATGAGAAAGTTGAGCGGTCTGATCCTGCTGGCACTGCTGGTGCCGGCCGTGGTGCTGGCGAACCGGTACACCGACACGGTGGCGCTGTTCAAGAACGCCGGCCAGAGCGCGGGTTTCTTCGCCAACTGTTACGGCTACGCGGTATTTCCGACCATCGGCAAGGGTGGCTTCATCGCAGGCGGTGCTCACGGCACGGGGCGTGTATACGAGCACGGCAAGTACATCGGTGACACGTCGATGAACCAGCTCAGTGTGGGCTTGCAGCTGGGCGGGCAGGTTTACAGCCAGATCATCTTCTTCGAGGACAAGCGCGCCCTCGACCGGTTCACCGCTGGCAACTTCGAATTCGACGCCAGCGCCAGCGCCGTGGCCATCACGGCCGCGGCCACGAGCAGCGCCGGTACGACCGGGGCCAGTGCCAGCGCCAGCGGTGGAATGCACGATGCGGTGACATCGGGCCACTACTTTCGCGGGGTGGCCGTGTTCACTATCGTGAAAGGCGGCGCCATGTATGAAGCGGCGATCGCCGGGCAGAAGTTCAGTTACGAAAAACGCTCTGAATAAACCATCGCCTGGATTTGCCGCGGGCCATCGCCGGCTGCGGCCGAGGCTAGCGTGCGGCAGGTGAGGGCACGCTGGTCGCCATGGGCGATGAAGCCTGCGCGTAGGAGGCGGTCGTGCCTACGCGCGGCAGAAGATCGGTGATGCGAGGAAGGTCACCATCGCGCACCCAGGCGAATGCCACGATGTGCTCGAGAATCCGCTGCACGTAGTTGCGCGTCTCTCCGTAGGGGATGTTCTCGATCCAGACGTCCGCCTCGAGCGGCTTTGCGGGCAGCCAGCGGGCCACCGGCACGGGACCGGCGTTATAGGCTGCGAGACTGGGACCCAGCTGCCCGTCGTAACGATCCAGCAATTCGCGCAGATACGCCGCGCCGAGCGCAACGTCGGGGTCCGGTCGTGAAGCCGAATCCGCCGGCAAGGGCAGGTGCCAGCGCCGCGCGACGGCAGCCGCTGTCGAGGGTTGCATCTGCATCAGTCCGCGCGCCCCTGCGCGTGAGACCACATCGCTGCGGAACAGGCTCTCCTGGCGCATCACGGCGAGGATCCAGTCCGGCGGCAGTTGCGCCAGCTTGCTGGCCGCGGCCACCGCTTCGGTGTAGGGCCGGGGATAGCGCAGCACCACATCATCAAACTCGCCCGTCTGGGCCAGGGTGGCAATGGACTGTGCATACCAGCCCCAGCGCGCGGCCAGCCTCGCGGCCTGCACCTTGACCGGTGGGGCGGCACCCGACACGACGACAGCCCACTCGACGCCCGCCTCATCCACCATCTGACAGTCGAACAGTGCATGAGCCCGCAGCAACCCCGGATCGGCGGCCAGGACGGCCTGCGCGCGCGCATCGTCGGGCGAGGATCGGGCATTCAGTGAGTATGGGTGCTGCAGGCGATCGGCAGCCAGGTAGCCGTAGAAGTCGCGCAACTGGGCAAGGTCCGAATACAGGGCCTCGGCGGGCTCGTCCTGTCCGGTCGCGGCCAGAGTTCGCGCCTGCCAGTAGCGCCAGCGCGGCTGACCGGCGAGAGTGGCTGGCATTTTCTGTATCCAGCCAAGTGCTTTGGCTGAGTTGCCCGCCCACAGCGCTGCGCGCACGCGCCACTCCTGCACGTCGCCATCCACCGCGTCGGCCGGCAGTGCTTCGAATGCCGCCATGGCAGTTGGATCCCGACTGTACGCGGCGCCAAGTGCAGCGCTTCGCTGCAGGCGCGCGCGCATCGCCGGCGTCATGTCCGGCCGCTCCAGCAGTCTGGGTAACAGCGCTGCGGCGCCGGAGGCATCTCCGCGAGACAGGCGGTCGAATCCCGCAACCAGCGCTTCAGGTTCGACCGGGGCGGTCGGAGTGTTGGCCAGAGCCGTCAGCGCGGGCCGTGGCGTCTCCAGCAATCGTGCCCACTGCAACAGTGGCGCAGCCTGATCGGAAGGCAAGCCGCTGGCGTAATCTCGCGCCAAACGGGCATTGTCGGCTACAAGCGCAGCGCGCGTGCGCTGCAGGGCCAGCGCGGGAGTCAGCAATCCCTGCTGTTTGAGCCACGCAAACACCGGATCGCACTCCGGAGGCTGCTTCTGCGGCTGGCTCCAGCGTGCCAGGGCTTGTGTGCGCACGGTTTGCGTATCGCCTGTGGCGATCCTGCCAGCCAGGCGCGCACAGATCAGTGCAGGTGTGGAAACTTCCGTCGACCTGGGCAGGAACCAGTCCCAGCGCTGTCGGCTGGCGAGGCTGGCCAGCCAGTCATTGCGCAGGTTGCGCGTGACCGGCTGGTTGCCACGCTCGCGCAGGAAGCTGTCAATCCGGGCGTCGAGATCCTCGCCGGGTTTCAATTGCAGATCGCGATCCAGACGAGCCGCGAGCAGGTAGTCGTAAATCACGTAACGGCGCAGGGACTCGGAGTCCGCAGGCTCGGCCGCTCGTTGCGACACGCGGCGCATCGCGGCCGTGAATTCGTCACGCGCCGCCGAGGAATCCACAGATGCATGCAGTTCCGCTGTCGTGCCCGCGATGTCAGTCACCGCTCCCGATCCGGCGGAATGCGCCAGAACGAAGCCCGCGACAGCGGTACCGGCCAGCAGCAGATGTTTTCGCATGGCCGCATTCTAGGCGTGACCGGGCCACCGTCGCCAACGACATGCGGCCGAGCTATACTGCCGAGGTTGGTGAACGCGCAAGGTTCCCCTCGATGAGGGGATTGAAAAGGGAACGCGGTTCGATTCCGCGGCTGCCCCCGCAACTGTAACCGGCGAGTGATCGTTCAGCAGGCCACTGAGGTCGCGAGACCTTGGGAAGGCGGACGAAAGCTGCGACCCGGGAGCCAGGAGACCTGCCTCGCGCTGTCGTCCTGTTTCCGGCCGGGGTGCGTCGGGAGCTGCGGAGCATCCGCTGCGGCGACACGTTGGGAGTCGCCGCGGCGCCCGTTCAGTCACGAATCCGATCGTGTCGCCGCGTCGGCTCCTGGTCTTGTAGCCAGGAGTGATGCATGCGCGCATTTCAGTGGATAAGCCCCGTCAGTTTTGCCGTCCTGTCGGTGCTTGGTCGCGCGGCGTACGCCGCGGATGAGGAGTCTTCATCCGATAGTGTGGTCGTGGCGGCGACCCGGATTCCAACACCGGAATTTCAGATCGCCAGCAGCGTGACCGTCATTACGGCCGATGACATCGAGGCGCGGCAACAGCAGACGCTCTCCGATGTGCTCAGGGACGTGCCCGGCCTGAATCTGGTCCAGACCGGCGGGCCCGGTGGCCAGACGGCGCTGTTCATGCGAGGTACCAATTCGAATCACACCAAGGTGCTGATCGATGGCATCGATGTCGGTGACCCCAGCAGCTCCGGCGCGACCTTCGACTTCGGTCAGCTTCTGACATCGGATATCGAACGAGTCGAAGTCCTGCGCGGTCCGCAGAGCGGCCTGTACGGTTCCGACGCGATCGGCGGTGTGATCAACATCATCACGAAGCAGGGATCCGGGCCCATGCAATTCACCGGGGAAGCACAGGGCGGTTCCTTCGATACCTTCGACCAGGGCGCGAGCATCCGTGGCTCGAGCGACGGTTTTCACTACAGTGCCAACATAGAGCATCTGCATGCGGGCGCCACGCCTGTAACGCCACTGGATCTGCTCGCTGTGGGCGAAAAGCGCAACGATGACTACTACGACAACCTGACGACCTCCACCCGATTGGGTTACGACGTCAGCAGCGGGTTCGATCTGGGCCTCGTGGCGCGCTACAGCGGCACTCGCCTGCGCTTCACGGAGGACAATTTCAGCGCGTTTCCGGTCTACCCGGACGCAGTGCAAAGCCAGAGTGCCACGACGGAGTACTACGCGCGCGCCACGGCTCATCTGGTCGCCTTCGATGGTGTGCTCGATCAGACCCTCGGACTGGCCTTCACGCACAAACGCACCTCGACCATCGAGCCGGACGATTTCGGGCCGGAGCCGCTCTCCGTGGAGAGTCTCGCCACGGGTGAACGCACCAAGGTCGACTGGCAGGGTGCCGTCAAGGTGGCGGAGGGCGAGACCCTCGTTCTGGGCGCCGAACATGCGCGCGATGAGATCAGCCAGCCCATCGCCGCGAGCACCATCATCAATTCGGGTTATGTCGAACTCAACTCGCAATTGAGTCAGCAGTTCTACTCATCGGTCAATGCGCGCTACGACGCCAACGACCGCTTTGGCAACAAGGCCACGTACCGGTTGGCTCCCGCCTACGTAATCGCCGCAACGGGCACGAAGCTCAAGGCGAGCGTGGGCACCGGATTCAAGGCGCCCACCCTGAGTGAGCTGTTCCAGGACTTCCCGCCGTTCTTCTTCGCCAATCCCAACCTGCGCCCGGAGAGCAGTCTCGGCTACGAGGCGGGTGTGGAGCAGGGACTTCGGGGCGATGCTGTGCGCTTCGGAGCGACTTACTTCCACAACCGGATCCGTAACCTCATCACGAGCGATCTGACGGGCACCACTTACGCCAACATCGGCCGGGCGTCGGTCGACGGGGTGGAAAGTTTCGTCTCCTACCGACCACTGGACTCGCTCACACTGCGATTGGACTACACCTACACTGACGCCATCGATGACGCCGTGCACGAGGAGCTGTTGCGACGGCCGCGACACAAGGGCAGCCTGAACGCAACCTGGCGGTCCGGTCCCGTCTCCCTGGACGCATCAGTGCTCGCGGTAGGCTGGTGGGTGGATGGCAACCGCGACTTTTCCATACCGCGCCTGCAGGCGCCGGGCTACACGATAATGAACGTCGCGGCGAGTTACGATCTCGGCCGACACCTGACCGTGTTCGGTCGCGTCGACAATCTGTTTGACCGGCACTACGAGAATCCGACCGGATTCCTGCAGCCGAGCATCGGCGTGTTTGCGGGAATCCGCGCGAAGCTGTGAGCGTCGCCGGCTTTCGCGCGAGGTGGCTAGCGGGTCGAGCGGTTGTAGGGATCGCCCGACCAGTCATTCGCCGCGCGCGGCTCGGTATCCAGGCTCAGGGCGCCTGGCTGATCGAGCGTGGTGAGCAGCTCGGCCACGGTCTTGCGAGCCAGCACGCCGGTGGAGACCGCCCAGTCCCAGATTGCATTGCCTCGCGCATCATGCGTGATGCGGCCGGGCTGACGATCCGGCCCTGCGGTGGCAGCGTCTGAAACCAGACGCAGGTTGGGGAGACGGCCTTGTGACATCGCGATTTTCCTCAATGCAGTTCCCCGTCAGATTTGCACGAAGGATGCCAGGGAGGCGCGGATTGTCCCGGGGTGCCGGGTTTGGTGGACGGCGTCTCGTCCTGACTTGCCGGTTGGCGCGGGGCGCGAGATGCAGGTCGCAGTATGGCCATCGCGCTGGCTGGGGGCGCGATGGGTCTGGTGCGCGGCGTTATCGTCCACCCGGACAGGTTTTTCCGACCCGCGGCAAGGTCTTGCCGGTCCGGACCCAGGTTTCGCACCGCCTCAGGCGTCGCCCGGGTAAGCTCTGTCCACTTGGGAGGGATGAGGGGGTCGGACCATGTCGGCGTTTCAGCGCGAGATCCTGGTACGTTTCGGGCACTGCGATGCGGCCGGGTGGGTGTTCTATCCGCGCTACTTCGAGATGATCAGCGACTTCGTCGAGGACTGGTTCGAGGACGGGCTGGCCGCCAGCGCCCCGGGTCTGTTCCATCATAAGCAGATCCTGACTCCCTCCGTGCACTTCACGGTGGACTTCACGCGCCCCACGCGTTACGGCGATCGACTGACCTTCAACCTCTGGACGACGAAGATCGGGCGCACCTCGTGCGAGCTGCGGATCGAGGCGTCGCATCAAGGTGAGCTGCGCATGCGCGTTCGCCAGATACTGGTGTTCATCTCCGCGCGGACCGCGCGCGCGACCGCGATACCCCCCGAACTCATCAGCCGGATGCAGCGCTATGCCGTGGCGCCCGGGCCGGCCCCATCGCCCGCGCCGCGCAAGCGCAAGCCACGCGCCGCACCTGCCGCCTGAAAGCGTTCGCAACCAAAGACGTGAGCCTACTAAAGACGTTCGCGGATCGACTCGGGTAGGTATATTCCGTGCGATAGGACTTTCCGCAATCCGCAAGCACCGCGGACATGTACTGTTAAATGCCCGGAAGCTCGCGCGCACGAGCCGCGGCGAACGCTGTGAGCCAGTCGGCGAAGTCACTGGCAAAACTGTGAACCAGCCGTTTGTTTGACGGAATCCGCGTAAATTGTCGGTTTCTCCCGACATTTTGCAGAATCCGACGAGTTGGGTTTAACTTCGCTCACGCAAGGGCAAACCCGCCGCAAGGCGGGGACGCAAAGCCTCCGGTCTCGAGCCACTGGGCGAGATAGCGGGGTTACCGGCAGCCGAATCAGTGACAAGCGGCTGTCGTGATTCTGACTGCGGCGCGCGACCTCCAGTTGTTGCTCCGCATCTGAATTGCCGCCCGGCGACTGTCAGCACGACTGTCCGGGGTAGGCATAAATGAAATCAACGGTTTTCACGGCTCGCGCCCCCATGCGGTGCGTGGCGCTGTGCGTGCTCGCCGCAGCACTCGCGGCTTGCAACGACGAGGGTACTTCAGGCTCTGCCAGCGCCTTCGGCTCGCAGGTCTCGGGCACGGTGATCCGGGCCCCCGGAGCGTCCGTAGCCAGCATCTCCGGCTCGCCGCAGACTTCGGTCGCCGCCGGCAATGCCTACACCTTCCAGCCCAATGCGAAGGGAGCCTCCTCGGGCACCCTCAAGTTCGCCGTTCAGGGCAAACCGCTCTGGGCTCTCTTCGACATGACGAGTGGACGGCTCTCAGGCACTCCGACCAGCGCGCAGGTCGGGCGCTTTGAAAACATCGTCATCTCCGTCACCGACGGACAGACGACTGCCTCGTTGCCGCCGTTCAGCATCACGGTCACCGAAGCCGGTGACCAGGCTCCCACGATCTCGGGCAAGCCGGCCGTCACCGTCAATGCCGGTTCGGCCTACAGCTTCACGCCGGTCGCCACGGGCGCCAATGGCGCGACACTGACGTTCACGATCGAGAACAAGCCGGCCTGGGCGACCTTCAACAACTCGACCGGTGCGCTGACCGGTACGCCCGGCGCGTCGAATGCCGGGACCTTCGCCGACATCGTAGTGAGTGTCAGTGACGGCACGCAGAGCGCGGCACTCCCCGCGTTTGCCATCACGGTAACCCAGGTCGCCAGCGGTACGGCCACCCTGGACTGGACTCCGCCCACCCAGAACAGCGATGGCTCGACGCTCGCCAACCTGGCGGGCTACCGGATCCACTATGGCAACTCGGCCGACAACCTGAGTCAGACCATCGAGGTGTCCAATCCCGGCCTGACCGCCTACACGGTCAACAATCTGGCCCCGGGTACCTGGTACTTCGGCGTCACGGCCTACTCTGCGAGTGGTGCCGAGAGTGCCATGTCGGGCGTGATCAGCACTACGCTGTAGCCGCCGCGTCGTCCTGGCGCCCGCTGCCGCGCGGCGCCAGTTCTTCAGCACGCCGCTGCATCTTCAGCGCGCCGGTGCTACGTCAGCCCGCCGGCGCTTCTTCAGCGCGCCACCGGATCTTCACGGCTTCGTCGCGATCACCTGGATCATGCCGTTGGGGCGGGTTGCCGTGCGCACCTGCAAGCCCTGCTCCTGCAGCCGCTGCGTCACCCAGACGGGGTCGAGTCTCAATTTCGGATAGCAGCTGACCCGCAGTCGCCAGCTCCCCTCGATGCGTTCGTGCAGCAGGTCATGCACCAGAACGCGTTCTTCGGAAAACTCCAGAAAGCAGGTCAGGATCCGATCCGCATCGCTGCGCACGGGAATGAATCGGCTGGTGCCCTCGGTGGCCCGCGAATAGTCACGGAAGGTCGCCGCGAACGTACCGCCGCCCGCCAGGCTGGCTGCTACCGCGGCGAACAGGGTTTCCACCGCGGCCGGGTCTTGCAGATGCGTCAGGGTGTCGCCCATGCACAGGATCACGTCGATGGGTCCTGGCACGATTTGCGGGAATGACAGCAGGTCGGCCCTGACGCCCGTCACGGGCGACCCGGCAGCCCGTACACGCAGTTCCTGCAGAAGCAGTTCGCAACTATCTATCGCCGTCACGCGATAGCCGCGCCGTGCCAGGGGTACGGAGTGCAATCCGGTGCCCGCGCCGAGATCCACGGCGATACCCTGCGGCACGGGCTGCAATCCCAGCGACTCGATGTCGGCCATCGCGCGCTCGGCGGCCGCGGCCGGGTCCCCGAGCATCCACGAATAGTGCGGGCCCAGATGCGTCTCGTAGTGGCTCGCGGCGCTCGCCATGTGCAGGTACTCCGTGGAATGCGGTTGAAGGTTGCAGTCAGTCGGTGGACTGTTAAGGGGAACGTACCGCGGGGGCCTTCCCGGACTACAATCCTGTGCAAGAATAAGCGCAAACCGCTTTGAGGGAGACCCGCATGCTTCGTGACGTATTGCTGGGCGCTGCCGCGCGCGCCCTGGCCGGCCTCGTTTTCTGCAGTTGTGCATGGGGTTCCGCGCCGCTCCTGCTGCGCAATCCGTCCCTGAGCGAGGACCGGATCGCATTCCTCTATGCCGATGACATCTGGACCGTGGCGCGCGAAGGTGGCGAGGCCAGACGGCTGACTTCGACCGGCAAGGTGGTGGCCGGTCCGTATTTCTCTCCCGATCGCAGGCAGATCGCCTACTCGACGCGCGAGCATGGCGTGGCAGACGTTTATGTGATGAGCGCGGAGGGTGGCACCCCGCGGCGACTGACCTGGGAGCCGACCGGCAACTTCGTGGTGGGCTGGACGCCCGACAGCAAGTCCGTGCTGTTCGCTTCGCAACATGCCAGCTACTCGGATTTCCCGCGGCTGTTCACGACGCGCGCGGATGGTGTGGGTTCAGCCGAAGTCCTGCCGCTCCCGAGTGCGGCCTCTGGCAGTTTCTCCGATGACGGCTCCACGCTCGCGTACGTGCCGGTTCGCCAGTGGCAGGCCGCCTGGAAGCACTATCGCGGCGGCCAGACCACTCCCGTGTGGCTGGTCAACCTGAAGACCCTGGACCTGGAAAAGGTGCCGCGCGAGAACTCCAACGATTCAAGCCCCGTGTGGGTGGGCAAGACGGTGTACTTCCTGTCCGACCGCGCAGGCCCGGTCTCCCTGTTCAGCTACGACACGCAGACGCGCAGGGTGCAGCCGGTCATCGAGAATCATGGGCTGGATCTGAAGACCGTGAGCGCCGGCCCCGGGGCGCTCGTGTACGAGCAGTTCGGGTCGTTGCATCTGTACGATCTCGCGACCCATCAGGATCATGCGGTTTCCGTGACCATCAGCGGCGATCTGCCGCAGCTGGCGCCGCACCTCGCCAAGGTGCCCGTGCACGAGGTGCAGAACGTGGCGATCTCGCCCACGGGGGCGCGCCTGGTTGCCGAGGCGCACGGCGACATCTTCACGCTGCCCGCCGAGAAGGGTGACACACGCAATCTCACCCGCTCACCGGCCAGCGCCGAGCGCGATCCGGCCTGGTCGCCGGATGGCAAGTCGATCGCCTACTTCAGCGATGCCTCGGGCGAGTACCAGCTGCATATCCGCGAGCAGAGCGGACTGCAGCCGCCGCGGGTCATCGATCTCGGACCGGAACCCTCGTTCTTCTACGGCATCCACTGGTCGCCGGATTCCAAGCGCATCGCCTACTACGACAAGCACCTGCGCATCTGGTACGTGGAGGTCTCAGGCGGCAAGCCCGTCAAGGTGGATACGGGCCTGAGGGGCGGCTTCGTCACGCAGTTCGAGCTGTCCTGGTCGCCCGACTCGCAGTGGCTGGCCTACACGCGCGATCTGGAAAGCCAGTTGCACGCGATCTTCCTGTATTCGCTGGCCAGCCATGTCTCCACGCAGGCCACCGATGGCATGAGCAATGCCGCGCACCCGGTCTTCGATCCGAGCGGCAAGTATCTCTACTTCACGGCGTCCACCAACAATGGGCCGTCGGATGCCGGTATCGATCTGTCTTCGCTCGACCGCTCGACCACCAGCAGCGTCTATGTGATGGTGCTGGCGCGCGACACGGCTTCGCCGCTGCCGCCCGAGAGCGACGATGAGAACAGGAAGAAGGACGCTGACGCCAAGGGCGATCATGCGGATGCCGGCAAGGATCAGTCGGGCAAGTCCGACGATGCGAAGGCAGCGGACGGCAAGAAGGGTGACGATAAGCAGGGTGCCAGGAAGGCCGCCGACAAGAACAAGGCAACCGTGATCGATCTCGCCGGTCTGGGGAATCGCATCCTGTCAGTGCCTGTGCCGGCTCGTAACTACGTCGGTCTGCGCATCGGCAAGTCCGGCGTGTTGTTCCTCGCCGAAGGCGGACCCTCGGGTCGAGCCGCGCATGACGATGGCGCCCCGATCCGGGCCCTCTGGCGATTCACCACCGAGAAGCGTCAGACCGAGGAGCTTCTCAGCGACCTGACTGATTACAACGTCTCATTCGACGGCGAGAAGCTGTTCTACGCCCGCGAGGACGCGTGGTTCGTCGCGCCCGTGGCGGAATTGAAGGCGGGCTCGCCCGAGGCGCCGCAGGGCAAACCGGTCAACACCGGCAACCTGTGGGCTCTCACCGACCCGCGCACGGAGTGGCGCCAGATGTTCCGGGAGACGTGGCGCATCCAGCGTGACTTCCTCTACGACCCGCATTTCCACGGACTGGACCTGGCCAAGGTGCAGGCGCGTTACCAGCCGTTCGTGGACGGTCTGGCCTCACGCGCGGAATTCACCTATCTGTCGGAAGAGATGCTCGGTGAAGTGCAGATCGGACACATGTTCGTCGGTGGTCCGCGCCTGCCGCCGGACCAGCCGAAGACCGGCCTGCTGGGCGCCGACTACAGCGTCGATCACGACCGGTACCGTTTCGCCAGGATCTACAACGGTCAGAACTGGACACCGTCGCTCACCGCGCCGCTCACTCTGCCGGGTATCAACATCGTGGCGGGCGACTACCTGCTGGCGGTAAACGGTCGGGAGCTGCACGCGAGCGACAACCTCGACAGCTTCTTCGACGGCACGGCCGGCCGGCAGACGGTGCTGCGGGTCGGCAAGAAGGCCGACGGCAGCGATGCTCGCGATGTCACGGTCGTGCCCGTGGACTCCGAGGCCGGGCTGCGCAATCTCGATTGGATCGATTCCAACCGGCGCAAGGTGGATGCCCTCTCGGGCGGCAAGGTGGCCTACATCTACATGCCCAACACCGGCGGGGCCGGCTACTCCAACTTCAACCGCCATTTCTACTCGCAGCTCGACAAGGAGGCGGTGGTGCTCGATGAGCGCTACAACGAGGGCGGTTTCATCGCCGACTACGTCATCAATGTCCTGTCGCAGAAGATCATGAGCGGCGCGATCGAGCGCGACGGCAAGCCCGTCCACGATCCGGAAGGCGCCATCTTCGGACCCAAGGCCATGATCATCAACCAGTCGGCCGGCTCCGGCGGAGATGCCATGCCCTGGTACTTCCGCAAGGCGAAACTGGGCACGCTCGTGGGCGTGAAGACCTGGGGCGGCCTGGTGGGCATCGGCAACTACCCCGTGCTGCTCGACGGCGGGTTCGTGACGGCGCCGCGCTATGCCATCTACGGACTGAACGGCGACTGGGAAGTCGAAGGTCACGGCATCGCGCCGGATGTCGAGGTCGAGGAGCTTCCCAAGGACGTGGCTGCCGGCCATGACGCGCAGCTCGAGCGCGCTGTCGCCATCGTCCTGCAGCAGCTGAAGGACAATCCGGTGGTGTATCCGACGATCCCGCCGTATCCGCGCTACCACGAGACCGACGGACTGGGACCGCACTGACAGTCGTTACGGCCGGCGACGGATCACTCCGTCGCCGGCTGGCGGTTGCGGAACCGCAGCAGCGTCAGGATCAGGGCAACGATGGTGACTGCATAGCCGGCTGACACGGTGGCGGCTATCGCAGGCCCAAGCCCGGCACCGACTCCGAACACGTGGGAGCCGGCGAAGCTCACCGCCGCGGGTCCCGCGCTCGCTCCCAGCGCCACATTCAGGAAGAAGCTGATACCCATCGCCAGCCCCCGCGAGCGGTTCGGCACCGCATCCAGGATGGCCGAGAACCCGCAAGCCGTGACGATTCCCGAAAAGGCGAAGTACAGCGGTATCGCCAGCAGCACGGTGTTGAATCCCGGCGCATCGAGCAGCAATGCGCCCGGTACGATCACCAGGCTCGACAGCAGGCACACGCCGAGCTTGCGGGACCAGCCGCCGCGCTGGCCCGCGCGGTCGGCGAGCCAGCCGCCCGCCAGTACCCCGCCACCGAAACCCACCGTCAGCAGCAGGCCCAGCTGCACGCCGATGCCGGCCGGATCGCGACCGAACTGGCGGATCAGCAGGCTGGGCGCCCAACCGCCCACGGCGTTGTCCACCAGCGAGGCCATGGCGACCACCAGGTACATCGGAATGACCTGCACCCGCATGACCGAGCGCCAGGCGGGTTGTCCGGCGGCCGCCACGGCAACCTGCCGGCGTGGCTCGCGGATCAGCAGGATGACGAGCGACCACAGCAGTCCGGGTGCACCGATGACCAGCAGCACAAGACGCCAGGCCGGCAGTGCCGCGAGCGGTGTGCCGGCGAGCGCACCCAGCTCGATCGCGTGCAGCACCCCGCCTCCGATCAGGATTGAGACGCCCACACCCATGGCGATGCCACTGAGGTAGCACCCCACCGCCATGCCGCGCCGTGACGGCGGGAAGTAGTCGCTGATGAGAGAGATCGAGGCCGGCGACAGGACCGCCTCGCCGAGGCCTACCACGATACGCGCGGTGAACAAGCCGCTGAAGCTGTGCGCGAGTCCGCAGGCAATCGTTCCCAGACTCCACACGACCACGCCGGCGATGATCAGATTACGACGCGAGGTGCCATCGGCGAGAGATCCGAGGGCAATCCCGGCGGTGCCGTACACAATGGCGAATGCGGTGCCCATGAGCAGGCTGACCTGCATGTCGCTGACGCCCAGAGCGGCACGGATCGGATCCACCAGCAGACTCAGAACCTGCCGGTCCGTGTACGAGAGAACTGCCGTGGCGAACAGCAGGGCGACGACACTCCACGCGTACGGCCGCGCCGGATAGTCGGCATCGGATCCCGCGCCGCCGCCCGCTTCCATGCTGGCGGCAGCCGCGGGTGTGGTACCGGCCTGGCTCACGAGAATCAGAACTTGTAGGTCAGATCCGCTCCGATGGTGCGGGGCTGGTTGGTGGCCACGCGGTTGAAGATCGGGACGTTCGCCGAGAGCGCGCCCGTATCGCTGAGCAAGGCCCGTTTGTTGGTCAGATTGTCGATGAACCCGATGATGGACCAGCGGTCCGCCTCGACACCCATGCGCAGGCCCACCAGGTCGTAGGCGGGCAACGTGTTGCGCGCATAAGTGATGTCCTGGATCGAATCCACGTAGCTGTTCGTTACACGCACCAGGGCACTCATGGACCCAGCGATCGTGCGACGGTAGGTCAGCGTCGTGTTGGAGGTCACTTCCGGAACGTCCAGCAGGCGATCGCCCGACACTACGCCGGCCTCCGGCACCGTCGTGGAGTTCGTCGCGTGCGTATAGCCGAGGCTTTGCGTGACTACGAAGCCCTCGACGGGCACCAGCGCGACTTCCAGCTCGGCGCCGTAGACCTTGGCCTTGCCGGCGTTGGTGGTGAACTTGTAGCCGCAACCCGGCGCCACCTGTTGCTGGATGTTCGACCAGTCCTCGTAGTAGACATCGCCATTGATCGACAGACGCGAGTCGAGCAGCTTCTTCTTCTCGCCGACTTCGTAGCTCCACACGCTGTCGGGGCCGAACTGTGTGGGCGCGGGGACGCAGGGCGGTGGGATCGGCGAATTCGGACCGCCGGGCCGGAAGCCCTTGGAGATCGTCGCATACAGCGTCGTGGTGTCGTCCGGGATGTAGGCCAGGTTGACCTTGGGCGTCACTCCCGAGTTGGAGGCGAGACCGTACAGGGTCGCGCTGGTGCCGTTCGCGGAAATGCCGCTGACGGATGTGGCTGACTTGCTGTGGTAGGTGAAGTAGCGGGCACCCACCGTCGCCTTGAGGTTGTTGGGCAGCAGGTAGGAGGCCTCGCCGAACATCGCGTATTGATCGACATCCAGCAACCGGTGGTTGTCCGCCAGATTGTTGGTGCCGAACAGGGCGGTGAATCCATCGTAGTAGGAGTACACGTGGGATGTCGCATGGAAGGTGCTGTAGTAGCCGCCGAGCAGCCACTGCAGCGGCCCGGAGCCGGTCGAAGCCACCCGCAGCTCCTCGCTGACCTGCCTCGTGTAGTCCTCTTCGGTAATCGAGCCGGCGCCCAGGCCGCCGTCCGCGGTATCGAAGGGAAAATCGGCCGGGGGGCCGAGGAAGCCGCCGATGTAGTCCTGCATGGCCTCCGAGATGTCCTGGGTCTGGTTCTGCTGGCGCTGCCAGTTGGCGCTCGCCGAGACGATCTCGAAGCTGTCGAAGTCGTACTTGATCGTCAGATTGGTGAGCGTGAAGGTGTCCTGGAACGGCTCGGCGACGTCGAACGGCTGGTAGTGCACGGCGTTGCCCGGCGGCACGTCGATGGTGTTGGGCCCTTCCTGGTTGATGCGCTGGTAGAAGATCCCTGTGGTGATGCTCAGCCGGTCGAAGGGCGTGACCAGCAGCGTCGCGCGACCGCTCTTCAGGTTCTCGACGTTCGATTCAGGAAAGCGCTGCACTACCGGTGCCGCGGCCACATCGCCGCGCTGCGTGCTGCCGTTGACCTCGAGAGGAAACGGCCGCACGACATCGCGGTCGATCCATCCTTCGATGTGCTTGTCGGTCACCACCAGGCGAAGCGCGGCGATGTCGGACACCACCGGCAGATTGAGCATCGCGTTCTCGGTGTGGTTGAACCCACCGCCGTATGTTCCCGAACCTATACCCTCGACGTTGACGCCGAACGCGTGTGTGTCGGGCGCGTTCGACACGAGCTTGATGGTGCCGCCCATCGAGCCGGCGCCGTACAGCGTGCCCTGCGGTCCGCGCAGGATCTCGATGCGGTTCAGGTCGAAGAGATTGGGGTCCACGACCACCTTGCCGTTCTGCGCCATGGCCGGCGGCGTGAGCGCCGCCTCGTCGAGGTAGAAGCCCACGGTCGGTGATTCGCCGCCCGTGGAGGTCAGGCCGCGTATTTCGAACTCGGTCTGTCCCGGGCCCGAAGTCTTGAAGGACACACCGGGCACTTGCTGCGCCACCGCCATCAGGTCGGCGATTCCCTGGCTCTGGATATCCGCGCCGGTGATGGCCGTCATGCTGATTGCAGTCTTCTGTACGGTGGACAGACGCTTTTCGGCGGTAACCACCACTTCCTGCAGATCCTGGGACGGTGCCGCGCTGCTCGATGAAGGCGCGGGTCCCTGGTCTGCCCAGGCGGCAGCCGCGATGGTGGAGCCTGCGAATACCGCCGTGAGCGTGCCCGCGCGGCGGCTGGTCGCTCGCCTCGTCCGGGTGGAGGATCTCAGCTGCCTGTCATTCATTGTTCCGCTCCCCTGTGGAATTCAACTCGTATTTCATGATCTGGCCGTGCCGGCCGGACCGGTCCCGTTCGAGCTCGTACACGTCTCCCTGCGGTCCGCGGCGGCGGCTCGTGACCGTCGCGATGGCTGCCAGATCGGCCGGATCCAGCCGCAACGACCCGATGCGGGTATGTGCGTCCAGATGCGCCGTGCTGGTGGCACCGACGATGGCCGCATTGACCTGCGGCCGGTCGAGAATCACGCGTGTGGCGATCGAAGCCACATCGGACTGGTGGCGCGCGGCAATACGCGCGAGCGTGCCGAGCAACTCCTGGAACACGCTCCAGCCACCGAAGTCATCGATGATGAGTTTGTACTTGATCAGCGAGCGGTTCGACAGCTCGCGCGGCTCGGGCCGGCCAAGCCAGCGCTCGGACAGGAATCCGCCGCTGACCGTGCCGTAACACAGCAAGCCGATGCCGTGGGCACGACAGAACTCCACCATGGCCGCGGCGGGCCGCTCGTCGAGGAGCGAATACTGCAGCTGATGGGATACCACCGGCACGCCGGCCGCAACGATCTCGGCGAGGTGGCGCGTGTCGAAGTTGGTTACGCCAACATGCCGGATCTTGCCTGCGCGTCGCAGCCGTTCCAGCTCGAGCGTCGCTTCGACGTAACGCGGCACGGCGAAATCCCACCAGTGGAACTGCACCAGATCGAGCCGCTCGACGCCGAGCCGCTGCAACGAGCGGTCGATGATGGACTCCACGTACTGACTGTCCACGGACGCCAGATCCGAGAGATCGGGCACGAACTTGGTGTGAACCTGCACGCGCCCGGCGAGGGAGGGGTATTCGCGCAGGAACTCGCCGATCATCGCCTCCACCCCGGTATAGATATCGGCGCAGTCGAAGGTGGTGATGCCCGCTTCCACGAAGCGCGCCATGTCCGCGCGCGCCTGCCTGGGCTCGATCGCGCCGTGATCACCGGCCAGATGCCACCCGCCCTTGATGATGCGGGAGATCGAGTAGCCCTGGGCAAGTGTGCTGCGGGAAATCAACCGGGGTCCCGGGGCGGCAGCGGCACGGCCGTCACGTCGGAATGATGGAAGCGGCGCAACGCCGTGCGCGTGATGCGGAAGCGGGTCGGACAATTGGGATCGGGGCAGGCGACCTCGGCATCCGAGCTCATCCAGTCGTTGGCGGCCGTCATGCGCTGCTTGGCGGGCAGCAGCGGCAGCAGCGCCGCCAGCGAGTAGATGGAGAATCCCTGGCCGGGCGGCAACCGCAGCATCTCTCCCTGCAGCTCGAAATAGTCGCCGGGCCGCGCACCACAGTAGATGCGCGCGCCGGGCGGACTCACCACCTCGACGCGCAGATCGTACAACTCGAAACTTCCGTCAGCCGGCCTGCCTGGCTGGCCCGGTGCGCCCGGTTGACCCGGTGCGCCCGCGCCAGGTTTGCCCGGTGCGCCAGGTTTGCCGGACGAACCCGCACTCACGCGGCACCGCCGCAGTGATTCCACAGCGAGGCATCGGTCATGACCAGCTCGAACGCGCGGCCGATGTCGGACTCGAGCGCCTTGCGCGCCGCGCGCGCATCGCCACGCGCGAGCGCGTTGACGATGTCGACATGGAAGTTGGTACCGCGTCCCTCACGGCCGTCGAAACGCTCCGAAGCCACTCGCAGGTAGGGTCCGAACTGCAGCCACAGGCTTTCGATGATGGGCAGCAGCACGGCCGAGCCCGACTGCCGGTAGAGCGTGAAATGGAAGGCGCGATTCTGTTCGGCACTCGCCTCCGACACGTGCTCCGCATCCTTCTCGCTTTGTACCGCGATGAGCTGACGCAGCGCATGCAGGGTTTCCGCGCTCATGTTGGCCGCGGCACGCGCCACGGCCAGTCCTTCGACCGCGAACCGGGTCTCCATCAGATCCTGCAGGGCCTCCTTGGAGAGGGAAGGGACCCGCACGCTGCGGTTGGGCATGGCCTCGATGGCGCGCTCGGCGATCAGGCGGTTGAGCGCCTCGCGCACCGGCATGGCGCTCGTGCCCAGCGCGCTGGCCAGCGCGGCGATCTTGAGTTTCTGTCCGGGTTCGAAGCCGCCGCGCATGAGCCGGTCGCGCAGAACTCCGTACACGCGTTCCTGCACCGTCGCGCGCGCGATGCGCGCCAGGCCGAGCTGTGAACGGTCGGTCACGTGTCACCCCCTGAATAGGATCTTTGATCATAAATCTATAATCAAAGTCTGCCGGGAGCAAGGGGGGCGGGGGTCCCACCGGGCCGCGGGGTCGCCCGGTTCGATAAGCTGCGCTGCGGGCATGAAGGGGAGGGTTTGAGGGTGAGCGATCGGGCGGATATCGCCGTCATCGGCGGTGGGGTGATGGGTTCGGCGCTCGCCTACTGGCTGACCCGCCTGGAGCCCACGGCTAGCGTGGTCGTGGTGGAGCGCGACCCGACCTATGCCAGCGCCTCCTCGGCCCTCTCGGCGGCCTCCATTCGCCAGCAGTTCACCTCCGCGGTCAACGTGCGGATTTCGCAGGCCTCCATCGACTTCCTGCGCCAGGCCGACGGACTGCTCGAAGTGGACGGAATACGGCCCGACATCGGGCTGTGCGAACGCGGCTATCTCTATCTGGCCACCAATGCGGGGTTGCCAGCCCTGCGCGAGGCTCACCGCATCCAGAGCGCACTGGGAGCGCAGGTGGCACGGCTCGACAAGGGTGAGCTGGAGAGGCGCTTTCCCTGGCTGAACACCGCCGACCTGGTTGGCGGGTCACTGGGGTTGAACGGGGAGGGCTGGTTCGACGGGTATCAGCTGCTGACCGCCCTGATTCGCAAGGCGCGCAGTCAGGGCGCGCGCTACCAGCGAGGGGAGGTCATTGGGCTGGATTTGGATAACGAGCGAGTCGAGGCGCTGAGGCTCGCCGGTGGCAGCCGCCTGGAGTGCCGCTACGCCGTCAACGCCGCCGGTCCCTGGGCGCGCGTGATCGCCGGATACGTCGGGCTCGATCTGCCCGTCGCAGCGCGCCGGCGCACAGTCTACGTGCTCACGTGTCCACACCGTCTCGAGGGCCTGCCCCTCCTGATCGACCCGTCCGGATTCTGGATCCGCCCCGAGGGCGCGGGTTTCATCGCCGGGTTGCCCCCGCCCGAGGATCCGGACGATGCGCCGCTCGAGCCCGACTACGCCACTTTCGACTCCACGCTGTGGCCCGCGCTGGCGCATCGCATCCCGGCGTTCGAGCAGGCGCGCCTGGAGCGCGCGTGGGCCGGTTACTACGAGATGAACCTGTTCGACCACAACGGCCTCGTCGGGCCGCACCCGCGCATCGCCAACTTCCTGCTGATGAACGGCTTCTCGGGTCATGGCCTGCAACAGGCACCGTGCGTGGGACGCGCTCTCGCGGAGCTGATCCTGCACGGCCGCTACCTGAGCGTGGACCTGTCGCCGCTCGACTTCGGCCGCGTGCAGCGGGGTGAGCCGCTGCGCGAGCTGAATGTGATCTGAAGTCCGGCGCGCTACGATACGCCGCACGCAACTCATGCGGCTCCCGGGGAGAAACGGCCGTGGACATGAACGACCAGGAAGAGAGCCGGAATGTCGAGGACGTGCGCAACTCGGGTGGCTTCCAGTTGCGACCCGCGCACGGCATCGGGCTCGGCACCGTCGTCGTGGCGCTGATCGGCGGGTGGGTGCTCGGCATCAACCCTCTGCAGCTGCTCGGCCTGCTCAGCGGTCCCGACATGAGCGCCGCTCCGGATCAACAGGTCGCCGTGCCGCAGGGCGCGCCAGCCGACACGGCATCGGATCCCCAGCTGAAGTTCGTTTCCCAGGTCCTGCGCAGCACCGAAGTCGTCTGGACGGATGTGTTCCAGGTGATGGGACGCACCTATGAGCAGCCGCGCATGCGCATCTTCCGCGACAGCTTTCCGACGGCCTGCGGGCAGGGAGAAGCCGCTGCCGGTCCGTTCTACTGCCCGCGTGACCGCTATGTGTACCTCGATCTGGGTTTCTTCGATCTGATGACCCGGAAACTCGGCGCGCCGGGCCAGTTCGCGCACGCCTATGTCGTGGGCCACGAGGTGGGCCATCACGTGCAGAATCTCCTGGGCATACTCGACAAGGTCAACGCGGTGCGGGAGCGCAGCAGCGAGGCCGAATCCAACGCGTTGAGCGTGCGGCTGGAACTGCAGGCGGACTGCTTCGCCGGATTCTGGGCCAAGCGCTCGCAACAGGAGCGGGGCTGGCGTCTGCAGCCGGGCGATGTGGATACGGCGCTCAATGCCGCCTCGCAGATCGGTGACGACACCTTGCAGCGACGCGCGCGCGGCACGGTGGTGCCCGAGTCATTCACCCACGGAACCAGCGCTCAGCGCGTTGCGTGGTTCAAGCGCGGCATCGAGACCGATGATCTCAAACAGTGCGATACGTTTGCCGGGGGGTGACTGTCCGGTCGCGCCTCCGGGCCGCGGGCGGTGAAGCACTCATCCCGGGGTCCGCGCCGAGACACTGTCCGCACGCGGCCACTTTTTCCGTTCCACTCTCCGGCGAACCTGTCGCCCACTCACCGGAGACCTCATATGAATGCCCGGATCCAACCCATCGCACCCGACCTGGAGGCGTTGAAGAGCCGCCAGAGGACCGCCTGGGCAAGCGGAGACTATGCCGTGATCGGCACCACGCTGCAGATCGTCGGCGAATCACTCGCCGAAGCCTGCGATCTGCGCTGGGATGAGCGCGTGCTCGATGTGGCCGCCGGCAACGGCAATGCCAGTCTTGCGGCCGCGCGCCGCGGCTGCAATGTCACTTCCACGGACTATGTCCCGGATCTGCTGCGCAAGGGTGCCGAGCGGGCGCAGGCGGAGCATCTGCAGATCACCTTCCGCGAGGCCGACTGCGAGGCTCTCCCGTTCGAAGCCGCCAGCTTCGACGCCGTGCTGTCCACGTTTGGTGTGATGTTCGCTCCCGATCACGCGCGCTCCGCCGCCGAGCTCATCCGCGTCTGCCGGCCAGGTGGCCGCATCGGTCTGGCCAACTGGACACCGGAAGGCTTCATCGGCCAGCTCTTCAAGACCCTCGGACGCCAGTTGCCACCGCCCGCCGGTGTGCAGCCGCCGTCGCTGTGGGGTGCGGAATCTCACCTGCACCAGCTGTTTGGTGCGAGTGCTGCCTCCTTCGTGATCTCACGCCGGCATTTCAACTTCCGGTATCGCTCGGCTGCCCACTTCATAGAGACCTTCCGCGCCTGGTACGGTCCCGTGCAGAAGGCCTTCGCGGCGCTCCCCGCCGAGGGCGCGGCGACGCTGGAGAAGAACCTCACCGAGCTGCTCAACAGCCTGAATCGCGCGGGCCCGTATTCACTCGTCGTGCCCAGCGAGTACCTGGAGGTGGTGATCACGCGGCGCTGACACCGCCGCGTGAGACAGCGAGCGCCCGACTGCCGCACGTCAGGCGCATGAGCTACGATGCCGCGTCGCCGATCTCAGTCGTCGGCTCAGGATGATGAGGTACGAAGCAGTGCGGATGCAGCGAGCGGTTTACTCAGTGTCATCGGGCCTCTGTGTCGCGATGCTCGTGGTGGCCGGTGTCGTGCCGGGGAGAGCCGATGCCGGCCTGCCTGCGCCGATTCCCGCGCCGGTTGACCGGCCCTTTGGGGGCGACGTTAGTCTCGATGTCGATGCCGGCGATGTCAGCAGGCGCGTCGTGCACGTGCACGAGACGATCCGTGGACTCGGCTCCGAAATCACACTGCTCTATCCGAAATGGCTGCCGGGAACACATGCACCCGAGGGTCCCATCGACAGGATCGGCGGCCTGAAGTTCTCGGTGAACGGCAAGCCAGTGAGCTGGCAGCGCGATACCGTGGAGATGTACGCGTTCCACCTGCATCTGCCGGCCAAGGCCGCGGCGCTGGAGGTGCAATTCGACTATCTCGCACCGGCGACTTCCCGCGTGGGCGATCCGCAGCTGATGCGCGATCTGATGATGCTGGAATGGAATGACCTGGTGTTGTATCCGGCCGGGTACTATGCCCGGCAGATTCCCGTCACGGCGCAGCTGACCGTGCCCGCCGGCTGGTCCATCGCCACCGCGCTCGAGCGTTCCGCCGGCGAAGGCGCGCGCGCTTCGTTCGAGCGCGTCTCGCTCGAGAAGCTCGTGGATAGTCCGGTCTACGCCGGCAAGCACTTCAAACGGTTCGAGCTCGATGCGGCCACCCATGTCAACCTGGACGTGTTTGCCGATCGCGACGACCAGCTGCAGGCCTCGGACGGCGCCATCGGTGCGCATCGTGCCCTGGTGACGCAGGCGTACAAGGTGTTCCGCTCGCGCCACTTCCAGCATTACGATTTCCTGTTCGCGCTGACCGACCAGACACCCTACTCGGGACTCGAGCATCATCAGTCCAGCGAGGACAGTGCCGATCCGGACTACTTCCTCGACTGGGACGGCACGCCGGCGGGACGGGACCTGCTGGCGCACGAGTTCACGCATTCCTGGAACGGCAAGTTCCGTCGCCCCGCGGACCTGTGGACGCCGAACTACGACGTCCCGATGCAGAACAGCCTGTTGTGGGTGTACGAAGGGCAGACGCAATACTGGGGATTCGTCCTCACCGCCAGATCCGGCCTGTGGAATCGCGAGCAGGCGCTGGATGCATGGGCCGAAGTTGCCGCCTATCACGCCACGCTGCCCGGCAGGCAGTGGCGGCCGCTGCAGGACACGACCAACGACGAGATCATCAATCCGCGCCGGCCGATGTCCTGGGACACCTGGCAGCGATTCGAGGATTACTACGACGAGGGTGCGCTGCTGTGGCTGGAAGTGGACACACTGATCCGTGAGCGCTCCGCGGGAAAACGTTCACTGGATGATTTCGCCGCCCGTTTCCTGGGCGTGAACGATGGCAGCTCCACGACGCTGACCTACACCTTCCAGGATCTGGTCCGCGTACTCAACGAGGTTGAGCCTTACGACTGGGCAACCTATCTGCGTACTCGCGCCGATGCCGTGAACCGACCCGCGCCGCTCGACGGATTTACCCGGGGTGGCTACAAGCTCGTCTTCACCGATCGGCAGAGCGGCTACCAGAAGGCGGCCGAAGCGCAGCACAAGCACGTCTCGCTGCGCTATTCGATGGGCCTTGAAGTGGACGAGAAGGGCGGTGAAGGGGTCGTCACTTCGGTGGCCTGGGGCAGTCCCGCCTACCGGGCGGCGATCACCGCCGGCATGCGCATCCTGGCGATCAACGGCGAGACCTTCAGTGCCGACCTGTTGCGCCGGACGGTTGCGGCGGCCAGAGCGACCTCGACGCCGACGGTGTTCATCCTGAAGTCAGACGATCGCTACGTCATCGCCGATGTCGATTATCACGGCGGACATCGCTATCCGCACCTGGAGCGGGACCCCTCCACGCCGGCGCGGCTCGACGAGATCCTGGCGCCCCGCACCTGAGAGGCTACTGCTTCAGCGTGACCCAGATCAGGTCGATGGGATTGGGGCCGACGTTGCCGGACTCATGACCCTCGCTGAGCTCGATGGTGGGCATCCAGCCCACTTCACCATCGGGTGAAGGCTCGGGGTAGGGCTTCTCCGGCTGCGTTTTCGAGCGGCTTGCCCATTGCCCACCGTGGATGTGGATGTACAGCATGTCGGGGTGATGGGCGTGCACGCCCTCCCACTGGCCCGGATTGACCACGAAGCGCTGCACGATGACCTGATCGTTCTCGAGCAGGTCCTCGCCCGGAATGTTGGGATAGTTCAGGTAGCGGTACTTGGGTGGACTCCCCGGCGGGGCGCGGTGGCCTGCCGCCACCGGCTTGAGAGTGACCCACATGAGCACGATGGGCGCGCTGCCCGTGTTGGTGCTGCCGGGGTCCGGATGGGATGTGGCGTCCTGCCAGAGGACACGCCCATCCTTCCAGAGAGTCGTGCGCCCCGTTGCGGCCGACGTCAGCAGTCCTCCACGGATGAATACGAGCAGCTGGTTGCCGTGATGGGCATGGCTGCCGGTGGACTGGCCCGGCTGCAGGGTGAATTTCTGGACCACTACCCGCTCGTTGTCGAGCAGCACTTCACCCGTGCCGGGCAGGTTCGCATAAGTCTGCAAGTAACTGGTCACCTCGGCCGCCGCGGCGCTCAGGGGCGTGCCCGCCAGGCACGCGGACAGTGCAATGAGCAGCCATCGTGCAGGTTTCACGTTCGGGCTCGCCAGCGTCGTGTCTTGATGGAATTTCCCGGTGGCCATTTGACTTTACCCGCGCGTGCGGTTGGAATCAAAGCAGCCGCTCTCGCGTTGGGTTGTACGCGCACAAGGCGCGAGGCGCGCTCTCGAGGTTTGCGCCGTAGAGTCGATTTCTGACGGACGTCCCTGTGAAACGAGGATCGGCGCGAGATGCCGGAAGGTCCCGTTGCCAATGCGCAGGATGGCGAACGCCGTCGCGGCGGTCAGCCCGGCCCTGGGGTATAGATGGCCCCGGAATGGGTACGTATCGCGCTTGTGCGGTGCAACATCTTCAAACGGACCTGCCGATCAGCACTGAACCATGTCGCCGCATCCTGAATTGACGGCTCCCGCGAGCGTTCTCGTCGTCGACGACAGCTCCGTGCAGAGAACTCACGGGGCTGCACTGTGTCGCGAGCTGGGTGTCACGACGGTGTACGAGGCGGCGAATGGCCAGGAGGCCCTCGCGCTGCTGGATTCGTTGCGCACACCTACGGATCTGATCATCGTGGATCTGGAGATGCCCACCATGGACGGTCCGGAGCTGATGGCTCAGCTCAGTCAGCGCGGCTTCGACATCCCGATCGTCGTCGCGTCCTCGCGTGAGCGCGCATTGCTGCATTCGGTGCGGCACATGGGCTCGGCGCTCGGACTGCGCGTGCTGGGTGCCGTGCAGAAGCCGCTCACCTTCGAACTGCTCAGCGCGATCCTGCGCAACTGGGGCGCTGCTCCGTCACGACAGCCGCAGAGACCGAAACGCGCGCCCGTGGATGCCGCCGCCCTCTCGGCCGCGCTCGATCGCGGCGAGATCGCCGCCTACTACCAGCCGCAGGTGGACATCGCCACCGGCGCGGTGCGTGGTGTGGAGGCACTGGCGCGCTGGCGCCACCCGACGCTCGGGTTGATTCCGCCCGACCAGTTCATCCCGCTGGCCGAACAGCACGGACTGATCCACCAGGTGACCCTGCAGGTAGTGAATCAGGCCATGCTGCAGGCGGCCATCTGGCATGCGCGCGACCTGGATTTCTCCATCGCGCTGAACCTCTCGCCGCTGCTGCTCAATCGCGCCGATCTGGTACAGGAGATCGCCGGGCTGCAGCAGCTGCACGGAGTGCACCCCGGGCGCGTCGTGCTGGAAGTGACCGAGTCCACGCTGTTCACCGAGCTTGCCGTGGCACTGGGCGTGCTGGCGCGGCTGCGCCTGCGCGGCTTCCGGCTGTCGCTCGACGATTACGGTACCGGCTTCTCCTCGATGCAGCAGCTCGCGCAGATCCCCTTCACCGAACTCAAGATCGACCGCTCCTTCGTCAGCGGCGCGCACGAGCGCGAGAGCCTGCAGGTCATGCTCAGATCGGCCCTGGCCATGGCGAACGAGCTCGGGCTCGTGACGGTGGCCGAGGGCGTGGAGTCCACTCAGGATCTGTGGCTGCTCAAGGACTACGGCTGCACGCTCGCGCAGGGCTGGCTGTTCGCCAAGGCGATGCCTGCGCAGGAAGTGGAGGCGTGGGTGAAGAGCCACGCCGGCCGCCGCCACGAATTCATCGCTCCCGAGGTAGTCAGTCGCGCGTTGTCCTGACCTGGGCGGCTTCCATCAGGGAAGCCACCGCAAGCGAATCCTGCCCGCCGCGCGCACGCAATCCATCGATGGCTCCCCGGATATTGCCCGGTGGATGATTCTGATTGAGTTTGAGTTTGATCTGCACCTCATCCGCGCGCAGCTCGAACCCGACGATGCCCCGGAGCATCTGGCGGTTGGCGGGGTTCGAACCGGCGAGCGTCCAGGGATTCGCGGCGCCCGTTTCGTAGTTGCTGGCCAGGCTCGCGACGATGGGCTCCAGCTCCGCAGCCTGCTGGATCAAGCGCACCGGGCCGTAGACGTGCGCGACGGCGTAGTCCCACGTGGGCACATGCTTCTGCGGATCGACATACCAGCGCGGCGAGATGTAGGCGTGTGGCCCGTGGAAGATGAACAGCACGCGCTGGCCTTCGATGTCATGCCACTGGGCGTTGGGCCTGGCCCAGTGGCCACTGAGCACGACCGTGTTGCCCTCGCGCCGGTAGAGGACCGGCAGATGCGAGGCGAAGGGCGCGCCCTGCACCTGCGAGATGAGCGTGCCGAACGCGTCGTGTCCGGCAAGCCAGTCCAGTTGCGTCAGATCCTCGGACTTGAAATGGGCGGGGACGTACATGGGCTGATATCCAGGTGTGGTGACCCCAGGCCAGGGGCAATCGCCTTCAGGCTCAGGATGGAGCGCCGGTGCGCGAGGCCCGTGCGATCTCCTCGAGCAGTTCGTGCGTGGTGCGTTGCCGGCAGTAGCCGCGATTGTTGCGCAGGGACGAGTCATGTTGCTCCGCCGACAGCGCCACGCAGGCATCCGTGGGCACGGAGACGAGGTATCCCAGATCGCAGGCGTCGCGGATGGCGGAGTCCACACACTGATCGGTCAGGCAACCCGCCACGATCAGATAACGGATACCGAGATTGCGCAGCACGTAGTCGATGTTGGTGGAAATGAAGACCGACGAGGAGGTCTTGGGGATCAGGATTTCGTCCGGGCCGGGAGCGAGCTCGGCGAGCGGCTGGCCATCGCGCGAGCCCCTGGGCACGTTGAACCCGGTGATCTTGTAATCGAGCGAGCGGTCGCGGCCATCGGCCGTGAGGCTCTCGATCACCGTGTAGAGCACTTCGATCCCTGCGTGCCTGCAGGCTTCGCGCAGCCGGACCATGTTCGGCAGGGCTGTCCCGCGCAAGGTGCGGAAAAAGTAACCGTAGCGCGCCTGCTTCTGTGCGTGCGCCAGGTGCGCATATTCGCCGCCCTCCCAGTTGCAGTTGAAGTTCTGCACATCGATGAACAGCAGTGCCGTGTGGGCAGGCTCGACCTCCACCTCGCGACTGAGCGGCTGATTCATGCCGCACCTGCCGTGAACGCCGCTTCCGCCGCGCGCAGCACCCGGGCAATGCGTTCTCCCCAGGCGCGTTGCCCGTCGGCATCGCTCACCAGATCCTGGCGGATCTCGATCTCCACGTGCAGCAGGCCGCGGGCCTCGCCGTGCCGCGGGATGGTGTAGTCGGTCGAATCGCTCACGAAGTAGGGCTCGTTGTCCGCGATCACCAGACCCGGCTCGCCGCGCAGCGCCTCGAGCACCCGGCCGGCGAATCGCCGGTCCCTGTTGTAGAGGACGGCCGCGTGCATGCTCCGGGCGACTCCCTTGTACACGTCGGTCATGCTGTGCTGGGCCACGAGGATAGTGGGCCTGCCGGCCGCCTTGCGCTCATCCAGGAGGGTCGTGATGAATCCATGGTAGGGATCGAAGATCTCCTGGCGGCGTGCCGCAGCCTGTTCCTCAGTGAGGCTGACATTACCCGGAATGGGCGTGTGTTCGCTCACCGTCGGGATGGAGGAGGGCACACGCGGGTCGCGGTTGCAATCGATGACCAGCCGCGAGTAGTTCTGGGCCACCAGGGTGGCATCCAGGATGGCAGCCGTGTGTCGCGCGACGGCGAGCGCACCGATGTCCCAGGCAATGTGCCGACGCAGTTCCTCCGCGGGAAGCCCGAGATCGCCGAGGCTGCGTGGAATACGCGCTCCGCCATGGTCCACCGTGATGATGAAGTTCGATCGTGCGGCACGACCCGATTCGAACACAGGACCCGGTTCGTCGCTGGCCAGCAGACGACGCTGCGGCGGGTGACCCGGGGCGGCCCCCGTCGCAGGCTCAGTAGACTTCGGCATAGCGGCGGCAGATTTCCTCTTCGGACAGCTGGGCGAGCCCGGCGATCTCGGCTCGCTTGAATTTCACGTAGGCATCGCGCAGCCCGACACCCAGGCAGTCGCGCGCCAGCTCGCTGTGCTCGAGCCACTCGAGCGCCTGACCCAGATCGGCGGGCAGCGGCGCGGGCTGGTGCGAATCCAGGTCCCGCTGCCAGCGCAGACCCTGCAGCCCGGACTGCACCAGCATGGCCAGAGTCAGGTAGGGACTCGCCGTGGCATCGGCCACCCGGAACTCGACGTGCAGCTGACGGGCGAGCTGTGTGGGTTCGACACGGGGTAAAGGGCAAATGCGCAAGGCGCTGCCCCGATCCAGATCTCCCACGTCGGACCGCACGGGCGCCCAGCGATCGGGTCGCAGGCGGTAGTAGGAGCAGACCGATGGCGTGGTGATCGCGCACAGTTCCGGCAGATGATGCAGCACGCCGGCGATGAACTGGCGGCCCTGCTGCGAGAGGTTCCAGCGACCGGCCGGGTCATACATCGCGGCATCGCCGTGGCGGTCGAGAAAGCTCCAGTGGATGTGGGTACCGTTGCCGACAGCGGTCGGTTGGGGAATCGGGACGAAACTGACACGGTGACCGAGGCGGTAGGCCACAGCCTGCGCCAGTTCGCGCGTGATCACGGCATCGTCGGCGGCCTTCAGGCCAATGGCCGGGGCGGTGGTGACCTCGAACTGGCGCGGCGCGAACTCGGACAGGAAGGCCTCCGGAATCACACCCGCCTGCCGCAGCGCCCCGAGCAGAGCCTCGCCGAACACCCCGGCCTGTCGATAGGCGCCCAGCTCGTAGGGCTGCGGCGGATGGGGCGCCACGCCGCTGTAGGTGAACTCCTGCTCGAAGCTGGCCAGCAGGCGCAGACCGAACTCATTCTCCAGGCGCCGCAGGGCGCTGCGCAGGACCTGCCGCGGACAGTACGCCCAGGGCGCTCCGTCCAGCTCCCGCAGATCGCCCAGGTAGAAGTGTTCGGCGGTGCTGCCCTCGAAGGGCACATGTACCCGCGTATCCGGGTCGGGGATCAACAGCACTTCTCCCGGCGTGCCGAACGGGGTGAACTGGATGGGGCCAAAAGCGGACAGGAAGAGGTTCGTCGGGGAGATGCCGACGCCGCGTCGCAGGCGGGCGGGCAGATCGGCGGCGGCGAAGCTCTTGCCGCGGAAATGACCCGACAGGTCACTGGTGCCGACGAAGACAACCGGTTCGCGTTCCATCGATAATCTCCCGCGCGATCGCGCGGCGGTCACGGAGGCTACGATGTCCAGGGGCAAATCCACAATAGCGGTCTGGGGCGGTGAAACGGGTCATGCGCCCTACGAGCGGGCCACCCAGGTGCCGGTGGTGCACAGCGTTTCGTTCGGCTACACCGATCTGGAAACCTGGCACGAGGTGGCGCTCGGCAGGCAGCCGGGCCATATCTACTCGCGCAACACCAATCCCACGGTGCGCGCCTTCGAGGAGAAGATCCGCGACCTGGAGGGCGCCGCGGCCGCCACGAGTTTCTCCTCGGGGATGGCGGCCATCAGCGCCACGCTGTTCACCTTCCTGCGGCCCGGCGACCGGGTGGTGTCCATCCGCGACAGCTATGGCGGGACCAACAAGCTGTTCACGCAATTCCTGCCGGCGTTCGGCATCCGCGTGCAACTGTGCGACACCAGTGATTTCGCGCAGATCGAACGCGAGGTCGCCTCCGGCTGTCGTCTGCTGTATCTGGAATCACCCACCAATCCCACCGTGAAGGTGGTGGACATCACGCGACTGGCACGAGCGGCGCACGCCGTGGGCGCGCTGGTGGCGGTGGACAATACCTTTGCGACTCCCATCAACCAGAATCCGCTCGCGCTCGGTGCCGACCTGGTCCTGCACAGCGCGACCAAGTATCTGGGTGGGCATGCCGATGCGCTGGGCGGTGCAGCCTGCGGCAGCGAGTCGCTCATCCAGTCGCTGTATCACTTCCGCGAGATCAACGGGGCGGCACTCGCCCCTGCGGACGCCTACAACCTGTTGCGCGGGATGAAGACGCTGGCTCTGCGCGTGGAGCGGCAGAACCAGAGCGCGATGCAGATCGCGCGCTGGCTGCAGAGTCACCCCGCGGTGGAGCAGGTCAACTATCCCGGGCTCGAATCCCACGCGCACCACGAGGTGGCGCGGCTGCAGATGCGCGGCTTCGGCGGCATGCTGAGTTTCAGCGTGCGCGGCGGCCTGGAGGCCATCAAACAGGTCCTGCCGCGTCTGCAACACGCACACCGGGCGGCCAATCTGGGCTGCGTGGAGACCGTGGTCGGGCCTCCTCGGGTGACCAGTCATGTCGAGTGCACGGCGCAGGAGCGGGCCGCCGCGGGAATCCCGGAAGGGCTGATCCGCTATTCCACCGGCATCGAGGATGTGGCCGACCTGACCGCCGATCTGCAGCAGGCGCTTTCCATCCTCTCCTGACAATTCCTGACACGGCCGCGTTTCCGGGACCGTGGTCGGGCGCGGGCCCCTCAGAGGCCTCGCCGTGGCCGCCGTGTCGCTGACGTAACAATCTCCCCGTCATCTCATGTTCTATCTATAACATATTGAAAATAAACACTTTGTCCGCCGGCTTCGATTTTTTGCGTGGGATCGCTGAGGGCAGCGCGCCCGGCCGGGGCCGAGCCAACTCGCGCCTGTCGCAGTTCGAAGACTCGGGCGGGCACGAGCATTGCGCCAACACCTGACATGTTCCCGAGTCAACCGATTGCCGCGTCGCGCCTTGATAGGAGCGTCGGGCTGGTAGTACGGTCTGACGCCGTGTACACGGAGGCCTGAGTGGGACAATCCGCCGAGCAACATACCGCAGTGGATCTGATGCATCCCGCGGCTACTCAGGGGCCAGCAGCGCAGGAGACACTGCGCGGCGGGTCGGAGGATTTGCCCGACGCCAGCGTGCAAGCCACCGCCGGTGCCACCGCGGATATCCCCGGGCGCCCCGATCGTTACAACCCGTTCCGGGATTACGTCCCGCATCCGGCGGCCAGACGGCTTGTCAGGTACCTGCGTGTGACCGGTCTGGTGTTGTGCGCGCTCGGTGCGGCGTGCACGCGCTGGTACTCTCGCCTCTTCCCGCGCAAATCGGCGACCACAGTGCATGATCCACGCACCACGGACGCATCCTCGCGTACGCGGCATTAGCGCGCCGCCAAGCTTGGCCGCACAAAGTTCGGGCATCGCGCGTTCCCAAGCCCGTCAAGCTTTCGTCTGTGTTTCCTGCAGTAAAATGTGCTGGCCGTCACGTGCCGTTTTTGCATATTGCGCGACTGGGCGCCACTGGATCCGACCGCCAGATTAGCCGAGCTCTTATGGTGACACCGGCTCGAGCCTCCGCACCCCGCGGTGCATACTGACCTCAAGGCTCCACTGAAGGAGCGGGTCGTGGGGGTATACGAAAGTGCAACCAGGGAAGTGCGTGGCTCTCTGTGGCGTGTCGCTCGCCTGGACACTCGCGTGCCACGCGGCTGATCCCGGCGTGCAGAGCGTGCCGACGCAGAGGCCACAGGTCATGCTCTACTTCCATCAGCCCATCGGCGGCCACGGCGCGCCGCGAGTCTACGGCCTGCGCATCGACCAGACTTCCGTTCCGCCCAGTTCGTCGGTCGTGGCACTCGCCAATCCGTTCCGGCGCCGCGAAATCCTGGATCTGGAATTCGCCCCGCATTCCGACCTGCGCGTGGCCTTCGGCCGCCGCCTGATCTGGGATCTGGGCACGCACGAGTTCGGCCTGTATTCGCGCACGTCATCCGTGGCCGCGCTGCCGTTGCACCTGCCTGCGCCCGCGCTCGCGGTCCAACCGCTGGCGGGCCAGCCGCTTGCGAGCCTCGGGCTGCCGCACCCCTGAGGCTCGGCCCGTCAACCCTTGCGTCCAATCAACGCGCCGGCCCTGCGCCGCAGCCAGCACAGCAGCAGCCGCGTGCCCACGCGCAGCCACTCACCGGCTGACAGGTCTCCACGTACCCATACGGTGTTGAACTGGTCGCGGTCGGTGGGGGCATCGGTGGCCAGTTCCCTGAACCCGAGCTGGTTCAGCAGAGCCTTCACGTCCGGGTAGAGCCGCTGCGAGGCGCCGATGCACGCGGAGGATTCCACTTCCACGTGCAGCAGCCGGACGTGCGGTGCCGCCCCCTGCAGTCCATCGATCACCTCGAAGGATTTGCCTTCCGCGTCGATCCAGAGGGCGACTCGTGATGCGTTGCCGCCGTTGCGCTCCAGAAAGGTATCCAGCCGGGTGGTGCTGACGCTGATGACTTCCTCCGCGCGCCACTCGCCGGTACGCGGATGCAGGGAGCTCATGCCGCGACGGACGTCGCCGCCTGAGTAGTCCGCGGCCACCACGAAGAAATCGGCCGTGCCGTTGCGGTCCGAAGCGGCAAACGGCACGAGCCGCACACCGAGGTCGCGGAACGCGGGATTCGCCTGCATCCGGCGCAGGTTGTGCGGGTTGGGTTCGAACGCAAACACACGGCTGCCGGGTGCCGCGACCGCAAAGGCCAGCGCATCCGTGCCATCCATCGACCCGACGTCACACACCATGTCAACCCGAAGGGTGCCCAGCAGGCCACGGAACAGTCGGCTCGTGTTCACCATCAGCGCCATGGGTCGTACCGTCGCCGAGACTGCGGCACATGTACCAGTTCGGGTGCGGGCGAGTCCAGCGGGACCTGATGGCCCCGGCGGCCGGCTACTTCCTGGGTGGCGCCTTGCAGGAGATCAGCAGCGAGCGGTCGAATTCGGAGCTGCGCAGGGTGTCATAGCCGCGCGTACCGCAGACCCGCCCGGCCTTCACCAGACACGAGTCCCAGGAATTGAGGACGCCGCGGCAGGAGATCGAGTAACCGCGATTGCCATCAGGCAGGTAGGTCTTGTGCATACCGCCGCAGCCGCCCAGGGCGATGGCACCGAGAGCTCCCAGCGCGACAAGCCGCATCCAGCCCATCCGAGATCTGGCACAGCATCCGCTCATATGCGCGTTGTCACCGGCAAGCCCAAAGACTCAAGCATGACGAGGGCAGGTGACAGTCACATTGCAAGCGGCGCGCGTGTCCCGGAACCGTCATGTAGCCATGCCAATGTCACGCCCCCGACATGACTGAACGAAGCAAGCCGGTGCACACGGCGCGTAGCCTGGAGACCCGCCAATACGGGGCACGAAAACAATGATACGGATGCACACGATCCGCGTGTCGGCGCTCGCCGGTTCGCTGCTGCTGTGGACCGCTGGCGGGGCGGCCAGGGCCGAGGACGGCGGCTGGTATCTCGGCGCCAACTACGGACAGGTCATCAGCACTTACCGTCACACCGACCTCAACAACAAGGTGAACGACGCGTTCGGCGATGCGCTGACCTTCACGTCAAGTTCGCTCGAGGAGAAGAATCAAGCCTGGTGGGCCTCGGCCGGGTACATGACCTCGCCCTGGCTGGGTTTCGAGGCGGCCTATTTCGACCTGGGACGCCTGCAATATCGCGCTACCGGCAAGCAGACTTCGATCCTCGGTACGAGCGCCGTGACGGCCGGGCTGGACATCAAATCGCGCGGCCCGGCGGCGGCCGTGCTGGGCGTTCTGCCCCTGACGAACTCCTGGCAGATCGATGCGCGCCTGGGCGGCTATGACGGAAAGACCACGACGAGCTATGCGCAGACGGTGGACAAGAGGAGCAACAGTGGTCTCGAATCCAAGACCTCACTCAGCCTGCTCGCCGGTGTAGGGACGTCCTATGCTTTCTTCGGGCGCTGGGCTCTTCGCATCGACTACCTGCACGTCAACCAGGTGAAGGAGCCCGTGCTCGGACGCGCCTATAACGTGAATCTGGCCAGCGCCGGCATCACCTTTGCCTTCTGACCTCGCGGCCGGCGTGGATCGAGTGCCGGTGCGGTTCTGAATCAGGGCCCCGGGCAAACCGTCCGCTCACTCCTTGGACTTGAGAGTGGCTTCGTTGGCGGCGATGAACGCCCGGATGTCCTCGCCCATGTCCAGCAGCTTCAGCCACTGCTCCTTGTAGAGCGTGACGGGAAAGCGCCCCATGCCGTAGACCGACAGGGCGCCTTTCTCGCTGACTTTCATGGACACGCGGGCCCGGCCGGATTTCTTCAGGTTCTCGTTCTCGGCGCGCAGCCGTTCGATCTCGGCCAACAACTCATCGGACACGGCACAGACCTCGGTGTGAACAGGGCAGGGCCATTATAGGTCAATGCGGCAGCCTGAAAGTGAGCAGGTCCTGCCCGGCGATCACCGCGATGATCTGTTCCTCGCCCGCGCGATAGGTCACGGGTGGCGCGCTGATATGCCCGCCCGCATCGAAAGACCACAGCTGGGCACCGGTCGCCGCGTCCAATGCATACAGCTTCGGGCCATCCGAACCCACAAGCAGGCCGCCCGCGGTGGCCAGCAAACCGCCGCGTGGCTCTTCCGACTCACTCGTGTTGTGACGCTCCCAGCGCACCTTGGCCGTGAGCGGATCGATGGCCCTGACGAATTGCTCTGACGGCTCGCCCTCGATGTTGCGTGTGGTGCCGCCCGTGTACATCTGGCCGGGCTTGACCCGAGGCGCCGGACTGAGCGTGAAGAACAGTCCGCCCCGCTCGACGACATTGGCGTAGTAGAGCTGCGTTGCCGGGCTGTAGGCTGAAGGCCACCAGTTCGTGGCGCCGCTGACGCTGGGGTAGAGGTAGACACCCTGTGGCGTCGGATCGGAGTTCGGCATCCGGATGGGCCGGCCCGTGGCGCTCAGGCCGGAAGCCCAGGTCTGCCGGGCAAACGGTGCGCCGCGCACGAAATGCCCGTTCGTCCGGTCGAGCACGTAAAAGAATCCATTGCGGTTGGCGACGGCCAGCCACTTCGAGGTCGTGCCGTCCTGGGTGACATCGATCAGCGCAGGTGTCTGGGTCGAGTCCCAGTCATGGGCATCGCTCGGACTGAACTGGAAGTGCCAGGCCAGCTTGCCGGTGCTGGCATCGATGGCCAGCACGCAGTTGGAGTACAGGTTGTCGCCGGGCCGCAGCGCCGGGTTGTAGTCAGGGGCCGCATTGCCCACACCCCAGTAGATCAGGCCCAGCTCGCTGTCGTAAGCGCCGATGCCCCAGGCGCCGGCTCCGCCAGTCTTCCACGAGTCTCCACCCCAGGTGTCGTTGCCCGGTTCGCCGGGTTCAGGCACGGTGTGGAAGCGCCAGCGTGGCGCCCCGGTGGCCGAGTCATAGGCGGCGATGAAGCCGCGGATCGGGTGATCACCGCCCGCCACGCCCAGGACGACACGGTCTCCTATGGGCAGTGGCGCCGAAGTCATGCTGTAGCCTTCCGTGTAGTCGGCGATCTGCCGGTCCCACAGCAACTGACCCGTGGCGGCGTCGAGTGCCAGCAGGTGCGCGTCGAGGGTCGCGACGAACACCCGCTGGCCGAGTACCGCCACACCACGGTTCGAGCTCAGGCAGCACAGGCGCAGGTCCGCGGGCATGGTCCGCGTGTACTGCCACAGCTGGGCTCCCGTCCTGACATCGAGCGCCACGACCGTGCTCGGCGGCAATGTCACAAACATGTAGTTGCCCGCGACGATGGGGGCGGCTTCGTTCGGATTGTTGGTCGAGGCAAACTGGTGAATCCACTGCACCGTCAGACGCGCGACGTTGCTGACATTGATCTGGGAGTCGGGCGAGAAGCGCTCGCCGTTGTAGGAGCCGCCGGGCAGCAACCAGTCGCCGGGCGCACGGCCCGACTGCACGAGACGCTCAGCGGTGGCATCCAGCACCGGAGGATTGCTGGCACCCGAGCCGGGGATCAGTCCCGAGGCAGCCGTCACGCGCAGCGATTTGAGATAGGCGATGACCCGCCACACGTCGGGCCGCTCGATCAAGCCGCCCGTCATGGCCGTGCCCGGCACGCCCCCGGTGATGGTGCGGTACATGGCCCAGTCGCTGTCGCCGTGGCGCAGGTTGCGGCCGAACAGCCTGGGGCCGACACCGCCGGAGGCGCCGGTGCCATGACATTTCTCGCAGTGGAAGGCGAAGATCTGCGCACCGCCCGTACGGTCCGCGGCGGCGGTATCCGGGTCCTGCACCGAAGCGTAGGGATTGCCCGAGGAGGCCAGCTTGCGCAGCTGCAACCCGGAGTCGGAACGCTCGATGTCCATGAGATCGGCCCAGCTGACATCCTTCAGCTGCCCGGAGATCGCGCGTGCCGCCACCACGCTGCGCCATCGATAGTCCGGAAGTGCGAGCGCGATAGCGCCCACGGCGCTCCCGACAAGACCGATGACGATCAGCAGCCTGCGCACTCTCATCGGTATTATTGTAACGTCGGGTCAGCACCCGGAAGGGTGAATCGCTTCACAAAGTAGCGGCGCCCTGAGCGACTCAACCCTGCACCGGTCACCTGTCGGATGCCCTAGCTCCGCCGGCTGTTGGGAGGTGCTACCGTCCGGCGCATGAGTGCCGCCTGCGCCGATCGCCCACCGCACGTTCCGGCCGACCGCGTGGTCGACTTCGACATGTACCAGCCGCCGGACGTGCAGCTTGATTTCCACGCCGCGTGGAGCAAGCTGCAGGCCGCGGGAACACGCGAAATCGTCTGGACCTGGCGCAACGGCGGACACTGGATCGCGACGAGCGGCGCCGTGATCCGGCGGATCTTCGCCGACTTCGAGCGCTTCTCCAGCCGCGTCATCGTCGTGCCCAAGGCGGTCGGCGAGTTGCACCGGATGATACCCACGACGCTCGATCCGCCCGTGCACCGTCCCTATCGCGCGCTTCTGAACGACAGCCTGGGACCGAAGACCATCGATGCTCTGGAGCCGCGCATCCGCGCCTGCGCGGTGGCCCTGACGGAGAGCGTTCGCGCCCAGGGTCATTGCAACTTCACGACGGCGTACGCGGAAGTGTTTCCCGTGCAGATCTTCATGGGGCTCGTGGATTTGCCGGTGGAAGATGCCCCCATGGTCAAACGCTGGGCGGATCTGATGATCCGTCCCGACGGCCACACGCCGTTCGAGGTGGCCAAGCAGAACATCTGCGACTACATGGCGCCTCACGTGGAGGCGCGTCGCGGCGGATCCGGGACGGACCTGATCACGAAACTGGCCAACGGGCGCATCGGCGATCGGCAGCTGACATCGGCGGAGGCCATCGACTTCGCTTCCCAGGTGATGATCGCCGGTCTGGACACCGTGGTGAATTTCCTCGGCTTCGCCTTTCTATTCCTGGCCCGCCATCCGGACCATCGGCGCGAGCTGGTCGGCCGGCCCGGACTGCTTCCCGCCGCGGTGGAGGAGTTGCTGCGGCGGTTCCCGATCGTGACGGTCGCTCGCGAGGTCCGCGCGGATTTCGAATACGAGGGGGTTGCGCTGCGCGCGGGCGACATGATCGTCATTCCTACGCCGCTCATCGGCACGGACGAACGCCTGAACCCACGTGCCCTGGAAGTGGACTTCCGGCGCCATTCGCCCCAGCACGCGACGTTCGGAAATGGCCGGCACGTCTGCGCCGGCATGCATCTGGCGCGGCTCGAATTGCGGATCGCCCTGCAGGAGTGGCTGGCCCGCATCCCCGAGTTCGAGGTGGCGCCGGGCGCCGAAATTCGATTTCACAGTGGCATCGTCGGGGTGATCGAGTCGCTGCCGCTCGTCTGGGACGTGGGGCGCATGCCACAATAACGTCCATGCGCACCATGGATCCGCCCGTTGTCGAGCCCCGTACCTGAGATCTGGATCGGTCTCGATACCGGTGGAACCTACACGGATGCCGTGGCGCTCGATGGCCAGCGGCGTATCATCGCCACTGCCAAGGCACTGACGACCCACTGGGACCTGTCCGTCGGACTGGCTGGTGCGATCCGCGCGCTGCTCGCCCATCTTCCCGCGGATGCACGGCGACATCACATCTCACTGGTGTCGGTGTCCACCACTCTTGCCACCAACGCGGTGGTCGAGAACCGCTTCAGCCCGATCTGCACCATCCTGGTCGGCTTCGACGACCAGATGGTCGAGCGCTCAGGCCTCAAGCGCGAAGGCGGCGGCATCATCGTTCGCGTCAGTGGCGGACACGACGCAACCGGCGAGGAGGCTGAACCTCTGGATGAGGCAGCCGTTGATGCAGCCGTGCGCGAGCATGGCGCCGAAGTCGAGGCGTTCGCGGTGGCCGCGATGTTTTCTGTCCGCAATCCCTCGCACGAACGGCGCGTGCGCGAGCGCATCCGCTCGGGCTCCGCCCGGTCGGTGACCTGCAGTCACGAACTGAGCTCGAAGCTCGATGCGCCCAAGCGGGCGCTCACGGCGGCGCTCAATGCCCGCCTCACGCCGCAGATCCGCCATCTGCTCGATGCGCTCGGCCAGGTGCTCAGTGACCTCTCCATCCGAGCGCCGCTGATGATCGTGAAGGGCGACGGCACTCTGATGCGGGCGGAGGTTGCGCTGGAATATCCGGTGGAGACGGTGCTGTCGGGACCTGCGGCGAGCGTCGTGGGAGCCGGATTCCTCAGCGGTCTGCGCGACTTCGCCGTCTCCGACATGGGCGGTACCACGACCGATGTCGCCATCGTGGCCGACGCCCGCCCGGTGGTACGCGGTGAAGGCGCGGTGATCGGTGGCTGGCGCACCATGGTGGAAGCCATCGACGTGCGCACCTGTGGACTCGGGGGAGACAGCGAAGTTGGATTCGACCGCGACCGGCGTCTCACCGTCGGCCCACGCAAGGCCACCCCGCTGAGCCTGCTGGCGCATCAGTTTCCCGAAGTCCTGACGGATCTGCGCGTGCTGGCGGCCGCCGAGTATCTGCCGCCGTTCGCGACACAGTATGCCCACCGCAATCCGGGCCGCGACCCGGGAGAGCGGATCGATCGCCTGGAGAAGCGAGTCTGGGACGCGCTCACTGCTGCTCCAAAGCGACTGGCGGATGTCGCGCGAACGGGGCAGGGTGCAGAAGCCCTGCGTCGCCTGGTGGATCGGGGTCACGCGACGCTGGCGGGCTTCACGCCCAGCGATGCCATGCACGTACTTGGGAAACAAACCGGCTGGAACGCTGAAGCCGCTCGTCTGGGTGCGGCTATCCTGACGACCGAGGAGCGCAACGCCAGCGCGCGCCGCGAGCGTGATACACCCGAGGGATTCTGCGAGCGTACGTATCAGCATGTCGTGCGCGAGGCAGCACGCGTGATTCTCGAGACCGCTTTCGCGCATGACCCGGGAATCGAATCCAAAGGGGGTCGCTGGGGTCCGCTCGGCACGCTTCTCGAGGACACCATCGCGGGGCGACGGTTCTCCCGACTGCTGGATGCGCAGATCCGTCTGGCCACGCCGCTGGTCGCCATCGGTGCGCCGGTGGGTGCCTACTATCCCGAGGTTGCACAGCGGTTGGGAGCGCAACTGGTCATTCCGGAACACGCGGCGGTATGCAATGCGGTCGGAGCCGTCGCCGGGGTAGTATCGGAGATCTGCGACGTGCTCGTGAATCAGCCGACGCTCAACGTGTTTCGTGTGCACGATCCGGCTGGAATCCGCGATTACGCGCAGGCCGAGGAAGCCATCGAGGATGCGAAGCGGGTGTCGCGCGAGTTGGCCCTGACGGCGGCGCGCCGCTCCGGCGCGATCGACCCGCATGTCGAGACTTCGGTGACGGAGCGTCGCGCGCACGCGGGATCGCCGGATGAATATCTCGCGGAAGCCACGGTTCGCTCGCGTGCTACGGGCCGGCCCGCCACGGGCCGCGCTCAGTAATCTGCCGCGCGTACCATTCGGCCGCTGCCCGTTGGTGGCGGCGTGCGTGCCCCAAAAACTCCCGGATGGGCCCGGCGGCCAAGTCGCGTGTGCCGGCGGCTCCGCCTCAGGCCGATGTGGTGGCCGCGCCCAGCATCGAGTGGATCTGGGCCACCACGGCTGCTCCCTCACCGACTGCCGAGGCCACCCGTTTCGTCGAACCTGAGCGCACGTCGCCAATCGCAAATACACGCGGCAGGCTGGTCTGCAACGACAGGAGGGCGGAGGTACGCGTGCCGGGTGCGGAGTCCCCGGTGAGCACGTAACCTTTGGAGTCGAGCGCCAGGCAGCCATCGAGCCACGCGGTGTTGGGTTCCGCGCCGATGAACATGAACAGGTGCCGCATGGGCAGCTGCCGCGTCGCTCCTGACTTGCGGTTGCGCAGGGTGCCGCTTTCCAGCACTCCAGGCCGGCTGCCGTGCAGTTCCGTCACCTCGGACTGAAGGAGTACCTCCACGTTGTCCAGCATGCGGATCCGGTCGATGAGGTAGCGCGACATGGAGGCTTCCAGGCCCTCGCCGCGCACGATCATCGTGAGCCGCCTGACTTGCGGCGCGAGGAACACGGCCGCCTGGCCGGCCGAGTTGCCAGCCCCCACCAGTGCGATCTCCTCGCCGCCGCACAGCTTCGCTTCCGCGGGCGAGGCCCAGTAATGAACACTGTCTCCCTCGAAGGATCTGACTTCGGTGATCTCAGGTCGCTTGTACCGGGCTCCCGAAGCGACCACCACCGCGCGCGCCCGCACCGCTCCCTGCTCGGAGAGCGTCAACTCCACGCTGCCAGGGCTGCTGCCCTGCTCACAGCGCAGGCGTGTCGCCATCAGTGGAATGGCCACCTGAGCGCCGAATTTCTGCGCCTGATTGAGCGCGCGACCGGTGAGCGCCTGGCCGGAAATGCCCGTGGGAAAACCCAGGTAATTCTCGATGCGGGCGGAGGCTCCCGCCTGGCCACCCAGCACCTCGGCGTCGAGCACCAGCACGGACAGGCCTTCCGAGGCCGCGTAAACCGCCGTGGCCAGTCCAGCGGGTCCGGCTCCGATCACGGCGACGTCATAGACCTGCTCAGTCCGCAGTGAAGGGGTGATGCCCAGCCAGGCGCCGGCCGCCTCGTTGGTGGGGCGCTTCAAGACCCGACCGCACGGGCAGATCAGGATGGGAAGATCCTCAGCGGGCAGCGCGAGGTCGTTGATCAGCTGCCGGCCGCGTTCGCTGGCACAGTCCAGCACCATGTGGGGATAGGTGTTGCGACTGAGAAAACTCTGCAGCCGCAGGATGTCGGCGGAGCCCGCCCGGCCGAGCAGCACCGGCCCGATGCCCTGTTCGAGCAGACCGATCCGCCGCAGGATAAAGGCGCGCATGAGCAGTTCGCCCAGTTCCGCCGAACCCACGATCAGGGCACGCAACTGTTCGGCGCCCAGCGGCAGAGCGAGGCAGCCGTCGGTGCCGGCTCGCGCACCTGCCAGCGCAGGCCGCTCGGAGAGCTGATTCAATTCACCGGTGAATTGACCCGGGGACAGCTGGCGCAACGTGCTCTGGCGATCCAGCCCGTCACGCCCGATCAGCTCGACGCTGCCCTCGAGCAGGAACCACGCCGGCACACCGCGCTCACCTACCTCGAACAGCGCCTCGCCCGCGGCGAACCGACGGGGCTCGCTCTTCGCGAATCGCCTGACCACTTCGATCTGCTCGGCGCGCAGCTGCGGAAACCGCTGCGCGCTGCGGTCGGAAGTCGGCACCATGGCTTCGATTTGCGCTGCGGTTCTCATGATTTGCTCCCTCAGCCGGCCGATCTGTGGCGGTCCGGGAATCGTTGCCGTCTCGGGAACGCCGCCTGTAGCATGATCGGCGGAGCTTCCCGCAGTCTACTCCGCATGGGGCCGGCGATGCGACTTCACCCGACAGGACAGTTCGACAATCATGCCGCAGCGTATCGGCATATCGAGGCGCGACCGCTTGCCGCGGCCATGGGTGCGCAGATTGTCGGTGTCGATGCGTCGCGTGTGACGGACGAACAGTTCGCGGAGATACGTCACGCACTGTTCCGGCACAAGATGATTTACTTCAGCAACCAGAAGCTGCGGCATGCCGAACACGAGGCGTTCTCGCTGCGCTTCGGACCTTTCGCCGAGGATGCCTACACCCAGGGAGTGCCGGGACATCGCAACGTGCATCCGCTGATCAAGGAAGCCGATGATCGCTCACGCATGGTCTTCGGTGAAGGCTGGCACACCGACTCACCGTTTCTGCCGGAGCCGCCGGCCATCACGATCCTGCACTCGGTTCAGGTCCCACCGTTTGGCGGCGACACGATGTGGGCCAACTCCGCGCTCGCCTACACCATGTTGAGTGATACCTACCGGCGGATGATCGAGGGCCTGCGTGTGCACTTCTCGCTCCGCGATGTGTTGCAATCGGTTCACGATGCCGTCGAAGTGGGCGAGAGCCCGATCGGGCGGCTCGCCGCCACACGCGATTCCACCCGTCTCCCGGACGACCTCATGCGGAAGATCCGCGGCAACTCGCATCCGCTCGTGCGCACGCATCCGGTGACCGGCGAGAAGGCACTGTACGTGGATCCCTCCTACGGGATCGGTATCGAAGGCATGTTGCCCGAGGAGTCAGCGCCACTGCTGCGCTATCTGACCGACCACCTGGTCCAGCCGGCCTTCACGTGCCGGCTGCGCTGGGAGCCGGACATGCTCGCCGTGTGGGACAACCGCCTGTGCGTGCATCAGGCGTACAACGACTACCAGGGCTACCGGCGCGAGCTTTACCGGACCACCGTGGCCGGCGAGAAGCCCGCCTGAGGCCGGCTGCTCCCCCGTAGCCCCGCTCCGGTACCCCCACTCCCCCGTAGCACCGCTCCCCCGTAGCACCGCTCCCCCGGGCGCCGGTCGGCGCCTTTCTCAGGCACTCGGGCCGGCCGTGGCGTCGGCCCGCGATGTTTCTATTAAGAAACTTATTGACGTAACAGGTTCAGATGGCCTAGTTTTGAAACAGAAAAAGCCAGTCCGCAACGACACACCTTCGGGGGAATGCATGTACATCGGGGATTGCACGCGTCACCGTCGCTCCTCCGCAGGGCCAGTCGCACTCGGGAGCCTGGCTTTGCTGTGTGCCGCCGCAGCCTGGAGCGCGGAACTCGAGGAAGTGGTGGTCACCGCGCAGAAGCGCGAGCAACCGGTGCAGGACGTGCCGATCGCCATCAGCGTGCTGACCGGCGATGCGATCGCCGCGCGTTCGCTGCCGGATCTGGGAGCACTGGCGAACCAGGTGCCGGGCGTGCAGTTCACCAAGAGTGACCAGGGCGGCAACAACGCCGGGGTGTACATCCGCGGCATCGGCCAGTTCGACTGGCTGCCCACCTTCGATCCCGGTGTTGGTATCTACGTCGACGGGGTGTTCCTGGCGCGGACCTCCGGCGGCCTGCTCGATCTGACCGACCTCGATCGCGTCGAGGTGCTGCGCGGTCCGCAGGGAACCCTGTTCGGCAAGAACACCATCGGCGGGGCGATCAGCCTCTATACGAAGCAGCCGGCCTTCAAGCCGGAGGCCGACCTGATGCTGCGCGCCGGAGAGCGTGGTCGCTTCGATGCGAGTGCGGTCCTGAACGCGCCCCTCATCGACGATACCCTCGCGATCCGCTTCACGGCACTCACCAAGAACGCGGACGGTTTCGGCCGCAGCCTGGAGACGGGCCAGCACTACGGTGGCGAGGGCAAGGAAGTCGGGAAACTGTCGCTGCTGTGGCGACCGACGGACAGCCTGAGCGTGGATCTGTCGGGAGACTACACCCGGGTGCGCCAGCCGATCGCGATGAGTCTGCTGCTCAACCTGAACACGCAGACCTTCGTGACCATTCCGCAAAACCAGTGGGCCGTGGCCAACGGCGTGACCCCCTACGATGATCGCTGGCTGTCGCCCTCGTACTACACCAACTACTCGGTGTGGAACTTCCACGACCACGAGGACACCTGGGGCACACGTCTGACGGTCACGCAGGACTGGGGCGACCTCAAGCTCAGATCCATCAGCGCGTACCGCAATTCGCGCTTCCTCACCGGCCTGTCCTTCGATGCGGCGCCATCGCAGATGGGCGACCAGATCGTCAGCGAGCAGGATGACCAGATCTCGCAGGAATTCCTGCTGAGCGGCACCACGGCCTCGAAGCGGGTCGAGTGGGTGAGCGGCCTGTATTACCTGCGCGAGAACATCTTCAATGGGGTGGTGCTGCCGCTGTCGTTCCCGGCTAATCCGAACGGCTACGACACGTACACCACCAACAAGGGCGGCAACACCAGCTACGCCGTGTACGGGCAGGGCACCGTGCACTTCACCGACAAGTTCAGCGTCGATCTGGGATTGCGGTATTCCTACGAGCACAAGGACAACCTCATCTACGTCAACGCGACAAAGTACGGCTTCGACCTGCTGCCACCGACGGCGCTCGAGAAGGACTGGAGCTCGGTGACCTACCGACTGGCCGCGCAGTACGAACTGGCCGCGCACGCCATGGCCTACGCGTCGATTTCCACGGGCTTCAAGAGCGGCGGATTCAACGGGCGCGCGCAAAGCGCCTTCTTCATCACCTTCAATCCTGAGAAGGCCACCGCCTATGAAGTTGGCGTGAAAT
>DATKLO010000260.1:0-9788 GCA_035542375.1 Steroidobacteraceae bacterium
TGATTCGCATGCCCGAAGGCATCGACGGCGAGCGCTTCTTTCAGAAGCACTGGGAACAGTCGTTGCCGGATTTCGTGGACACGGTGACGGTGTTCTCCGACACCAGGGACGAGAAGCATCGCTACCTGCTGGCCAACAATCTGCCGACGCTGTTGTGGCTGGGACAGAACGGCACGCTGGAGTTCCATGTCTGGCACTCGCGCGCCCAACCTGGCAAGGACTGCGTCAGCGACAGTACCGACTACTCCAGTTCGCTCGAGGCGCTGAAGTCCTCCATCCTCAACTACCCCGACTACCTGGTGTTCGATCTCGATCCGTACATCTACTCCGGCAAGGAGGCGAAGGGCGCCGAGCCGGAGTTGAATGCGCGCGGGTTCGCCGTTGGAAAACGCGTGGCGTTCTGGCTGCGCGCGCTGCTGAGAGAGATGTCCCTGGATGCGATCGTCAAGACTTCAGGCAAGACCGGCCTGCACATTTTCGTGCCGATCGAGCGAAGCGTGACCTTCGAGGAGGCGCGCCATATCTGCGAGACCGTCGGACGTCATCTTCTCAAGGCCCACCCCAGGGAGATCACGATGGACTGGGCCGTGGAGAAGCGCACGGGCCGGATCTTCATCGACTACAACATGAACGTCCGGGGCAAGACGCTGAACGTCGCCTACTCGCCCCGGGGCCTGCCGGGTGCCCCGGTCTCCATGCCCCTGACATGGGAGGAACTGGAAGCGGCAGAAGTGATGGATTTCACGCTTGCCAACGCCCCCGCCCGGTTGGAAAAGACCGGGGACCGGTGGCAATATGCCCTTTCGGACAAATACAGTCTGCGAAAGGCCCTCGGGGGTAGCCCGAAGAACGGGGGCCGGACGCGCTAACTGCAGGTGTACCATGGCCGCGCGCTCGATCGGTTCCCTGACCATCTCCTTCGGACTGGTTGCCATTCCGGTGAAGCTCTACACCGCGACGCAGTCCGCCAACGCGATCTCCTTCAACCTGTTGCACAAGGGCTGCGGTTCGCGCCTCAAGCAGCAGTATGTGTGTCTCAAGGACGGCTCGATCGTCGAGCGGGACGACATGGTCAAGGGCTACGAATTCGCCAAGGACCAGTACGTCAGCTTTACGCCCGAGGAGATCAAGGCACTGGAGGAAGCTGGCACTCACGCCATCGACATCTCCGAGTTCGTGCCGGTGGCCTCGGTGGACCCGGTCTACTTCGACAAGACCTACTACCTCGCCCCCGACAAGGGAGCCGCCAAGCCCTACGGTCTGCTGACCGAGGCGCTCAGGCAGGCCAAGCTCTGCGCCGTCGGTCGCTGGGCGGCGCGCGGCAAGGCGTACATCGTGCTGCTGCGACCCGTCGGCGATGTCCTGACGATGCAGCAACTGCACTTCGCGGCGGATGTGCGCAGCGCAACCGAAGTTGAAGTGCCGAAGCCGGACGTGAAGCCGGCCGAGCTCAAACTCGCACAGCAGTTGATCTCGCAACAGACCTCCGAGCGTTTCGATCCGGCCGCGTATACCGATGAGCTGCGCGCGCGCATCGAGGCGGCGATCCAGAAGAAAGTGGAAGGTCAGGAGATTTCGGTGTCCGAAACCCGGCCCGCTGGCGAGGGCAAGGTGATCGATCTGATGGAAGCCTTGCGCGCGAGCCTGGAGAAGACGGAGCGGGCGCGCACGTCGGCATCCCAACTGGGTCCGCGCAAGGCTCCCAAGCGCGTGGAAGAGGCGGCGCGTCCGGCACGCAAGGCCACGAAGCGCCAGTAATGGAATGCCGCCTGACCGGATCGAACGTCAGTCCAGGCGCAGTACCCGGCGCCTGCGTGGGGAATCCGATCGGCCGACCCTGACATCATGCCTGTCTATAGCGTGCAAGACGTGGAGCGGGTTCTGCACTTGTCGCGCAGCACGATTCGCGGCCTGGTGCAGGGTGGCTTCGTCAAACCCGAACGGGGCCCGCGCCGCGAACTGCGATTCTCCTTCCAGGACCTGATCGTGTTGCGCACCGCGCGTGCGCTGATCGAAGCCCGGATACCTCGCAAGCGCATCCGGCGTTCCCTGGAAGATCTGCGGCGGCACCTGCCCGAGGCGCTGCCCCTCTCCGGCCTGAGTATCTGCGCGGTTGGCGATCGTGTCGTGGTCCGCGACGGCACGACGCGCTGGCAGGCCGACACCGGCCAGTACCTGCTGGGCCTGGATGTCGTGCTGGAGAACGGTGTGCTGCATGTGGTCGAGGCTCCGAAGCCCGCCCGGCCAACCGATGGCAACGCCGTAGTATCCAAGAGCGCCGAACAGTGGTTCACCGAAGCCCTTGAACTCGAGAAGGCCGATGCGGGCGCGGCGCGTGGCGCCTACGAGCGTGCCATCGGAGTGGATCCCCGGCACGTGGCCTCCTGGATCAACTGGGGCCGCCTGCTGCACGAACAGGGTGCGACCGGTGAGGCCGACCGGATCTACCGGCGCGCCATCGAGGAATGCGGACCGGATCCGCTGCTCATGTTCAATCGTGGCGTGCTGCTGGAGGATCTCGGAAATCCCGCCGCCGCGCTCGAGGCCTACCAGGCCGCGCTCGAGGAGGATCCCGATCTCGCGGACTGTCATTACAACCTCGCACGCCTGTACGAGTCCCTCGGCAAGCCGCAGCACGCCATCCGACATCTCGGGCAATATCGCCGGCTCCTGGGCGGACCGGGCAACTGACCGCAACGGGTGCCGCGTGGCGATCTGGGTAGGCACCTCCGGCTACAACTATCCCGAGTGGAAGGGCAGCTTCTATCCGCAGAAGCTGCCGGCGGCGAAGATGCTCCCGTACTATGCCGAGCGCTTCGCCACGGTGGAGATCAACTACACCTTTTACCGGATGCCCAATGAAAAGACCGTCGCCGGCTGGAGCGCCGAGACGCCCGAGCGGTTCAGACTGACGCTCAAGGCTCCCAAACGGATCACGCACGAGCGGCGCCTGCGCGATTGCGCCGAGCCGGTCGGACTGTTCCTGCGGGTCGCGGGTACGCTCGGACCCAAGCTGGGTGTCCTGCTGTTCCAGCTCCCGCCCTACTTCAAGAAGGATCTGGCTGTGCTCGATGCCTTTCTGCAGGAACTGCCTTCCGGCACGCGCGCGGCATTCGAGTTCCGGCACGAGTCGTGGCTGGACGAGGAGGTCTTCGGTCGCCTGGAGGCGAAGAATCTCGCGCTGTGTGTCGCCGACAACGAAAAGACTTCGACGCCGGTCCGCACCACCGCCGATTACGCCTACTTCCGATTGCGCGACGAGGGCTACACGCCTGCTGACATCGCCAAGTGGGCGCGGACCATCCGGGATCACACGGGGAAGTGCCGCGACGTCTACGTGTACTTCAAGCACGAGGAACAGGGCAAAGGGCCCGAGTTCGCCCGGCTGCTGCTTAAGGATCTCGGGCTGAAGCAGGCGCGGCGTGGAGTCGCTGCACTGACTGCGGCGCAGCCCCGGAACACATGACGGGCACTGCGCGCCTCATATCAGGGTCTGAAAGAGAAGCGCTCAAGCGGATCCCGCTCTGTGCGCAATTTCTCAGAATGGGTGCTTCGCCCCCCACCCGCCGCAGCCTAAGTGCCTGACCGGCAAAGAGTTGGCTGCTGGGGCGTCGCGACCGGACACGCGTTGTGCGCAATCGAGCCGGCATGGCAGCGATACGCCACCGTATCATTCGTGGATGCGTACCTCCCTTGCGGATCTGCTCGCCACCCAGCGTGTGCTGCTGGCCGATGGCGCGACCGGAACGAACTACTTTCTCGCGGGCCTGGGCTCCGGCGATCCGCCGGAATTCTGGAACACGACCCGGCCCGACGAGGTGACGGGGCTGCACCAGCGCTTCGTGGATGCCGGTGCCGACATCATTCTCACGAACTCCTTTGGCGCCAATCCACAGCGACTCAAGCTGCACAACGCTCAGGATCGGACGTACGAGCTTGCGCGCCGCGCAGCCGAACTCGCCCGGCAGGTTGTCGATGAATCGGGACGCCCCGTGGTGGTCGCGGGCTCCGTCGGACCGACTGGGGAGTTGTTCGAGCCCATGGGCGCATTGACTCACGGGAGCGCCGTGTCTGCGTTCACCACACAGATGCGCGGCTTACTCGACGGCGGCGCCGATGTTGCGTGGATCGAAACAATGTCCGCGCCAGAGGAGGCAAACGCAGCCGCGGAAGCTGCCATGGCTGTTGGCTTGCCTTACGTGATCACTTGCTCCTTCGACACAGCGGGTCGCACGATGATGGGCCTGCTGCCGAAATCACTCGCCGCGGCTGTTGGTACTCACCCGGTACCTCCTCTGGCGATTGGCGCCAATTGTGGCGTCGGTGCCTCGGACATTCTCGTGACACTGCTGGAGATGCAGGGGACCCCGATCCCTCTGGTCACCAAGGGCAACTGCGGCATCCCTCAGTTCCAGGGCACGAAGGCCGTGTACACGGGCACACCTGGTCTGATGGCCAACTACGCCCGGCTGGCGGTCGACGCAGGCGCCCGAATCATCGGTGGCTGTTGTGGCACGACACCCGAACACCTGGCTGCCATGCGCGCCGCCATAGACACGCACACGCCAGGCCCCGCCCCCACGATCGATTCGATCATCGGGAAGATCGGCCCGCTGACCAACGCGGCGCCATCGGAAACTCAGAAGAAGGTATCGCGGCGGTCACGGCGCTGAAGCGGTCCCAGGGCCAGCGCCATCGCAAGTCTCGCCAGCATCCACGCGTCGATCGCCCCGCCACCGCTCTTCGCTGGTGGGGCATCTACAGTCAGAGTGACGCTGGCCTGACCCGTCTGTCCGGCGGCCGGCAAACTCCTCGAACGGGTGCTCGATGGCATGAGCCGCGCGGCCGAGGAAATCCGCTCGTACAGGAGCGCGCACGAGGACTTCGCGCGGGCCGGCCACGCACTGCTGAATCGATTCGAACGGGGGCAGCAGCGGCTCGGATGACCCGCCGCATCGATTCCCGGTCAACCCAGGCGCACTCTGGACCCGCTGTCCGCGGGCAAGTTCCGCATCGGAACCGTCTATCGCCCTGATCGAAAAGTGCAATGACGCCGGCCACGGGCCGGGGTATGTTTTGCGTACACCCTTCGATGCGAGTACGACCATGAGTGAAGCAAGCAAAGGCAAGTGCCCGTTCGGGCTTGGCGGGGGCGGCACCTCCAACCGCCACTGGTGGCCGAATCAGCTGCCCCTGGACATCCTGCATCAGCGCTCTTCCCTGTCGGATCCGATGGACCGGGACTTCGACTACGCGAAGGAGTTCAGGAGCCTGGACCTGCAGGCGCTGAAGCGCGATCTGCTCTCGCTGATGACGGACTCGCAGGACTGGTGGCCCGCGGACTTCGGTCACTATGGCCCTTTGTTCATCCGCATGGCGTGGCACAGTGCGGGCACGTATCGCACCGGCGATGGCCGCGGTGGCGCCGGCAACGGCAGCCAGCGCTTCGCGCCCCTGAACAGTTGGCCGGATAACGGCAACCTGGACAAGGCGCGGCGCCTGCTCTGGCCCATCAAACAGAAGTATGGCCGCCGCATCTCCTGGGCCGATCTCATGATCCTCGCGGGCAACGTCGCGCTGGAGTCGATGGGGTTCAAGACCTTCGGTTTCGCTGGCGGGCGCCAGGATATCTGGGAACCCGAGAAGGACATCTACTGGGGTTCCGAGACCACCTGGCTTGCGGACAAGCGCTACTCGGGAGACCGCGATCTCGAGAACCCGCTCGCGGCGGTGCAGATGGGGCTGATCTACGTGAATCCGGAAGGGCCCAACGGCAACCCGGACCCGATCGCTGCGGCTCGCGATATTCGCGAAACATTCGCGCGCATGGCGATGGATGACGAAGAGACTGTCGCGCTGATCGCAGGTGGCCACACCTTCGGTAAGACGCACGGCGCCGGAGACGCCAAGTTGGTTGGTGTCGAGCCGGAAGCGGCGGACATCGAGGAACAGGGTTTAGGCTGGAAGAGCCGCCATGCCTCCGGCAAGGGTGCAGACGCCATCACCAGTGGACTGGAAGTCACCTGGACCAGCACACCGACGAAATGGAGCAACGAGTTCTTCCGTAACCTGTTCAGCTATGAGTGGGAGCTCACCAAGAGCCCGGCCGGTGCGCATCAGTGGCGTCCCAAGAACGGTGCTGGTGCCGGGACCATTCCCGATGCCCATGATCCCTCGAAGCGGCGTGCGCCGACGATGCTGACGACGGACCTGTCGTTACGGTTCGATCCCGCCTACGAAAAAATCTCGCGGCGTTTCCACGAGCATCCGGATCAGTTCGCGGATGCCTTCGCCCGCGCCTGGTTCAAGTTGACCCACCGTGACATGGGACCGCGCGCGCGGTATCTCGGGCCGGAGGTCCCTGCCGAAGAGCTTTTGTGGCAGGACCCTATTCCCGCGATCAACCACAAGCTGATCGATGCGCAGGACATCGCCTCTCTCAAGGCCAAGGTCCTGGCTTCTGGCCTGAGTGTCGCGCAGCTGGTTTCGACCGCGTGGGCATCCGCGTCGACCTTCCGCGGCTCCGACAAGCGCGGCGGTGCAAACGGCGCCCGCATTCGCCTCGCGCCGCAGAAGGACTGGGAAGTCAATCAACCCGCGCAGCTGGCGAAGGTACTGAAGGTCCTGGAAGGGATTCAGAATGAGTTCAACCGCAGCCAGTCAGGCGGCAAGAAAGTCTCACTCGCCGATCTGATCGTGCTCGCTGGGTGCGCCGGCGTCGAACTGGCCGCGAAGAATGCCGGCCAGGCCGTGACCGTACCGTTCACGCCGGGCCGCATGGATGCCACCCAGGAGCAGACCGACGTGCACTCCTTCGCAGTGCTCGAACCGGTCGCGGACGGATTCCGCAATTACCAGAAGGCACGTTACGCCGCCGTGCCGGCCGAGCAGTTCCTGATCGATCGCGCACAGCTGCTGACGCTGACAGCCCCGGAGTTGACCGTACTCATCGGTGGGCTGCGCGTACTGAACACCAATGTCGGGCAGACGCGGCATGGTGTATTCACCAAGCGCCCCGAGACGCTGACCAACGACTTCTTCATCAACCTGCTCGACATGAGTACCGCCTGGGCGGCGACATCTGATGCCAAGGACGTATTTGAAGGACGGGACCGCAAGACCGGCGCCGTGAGATGGACCGGGACTCGCGCCGATCTGCTGTTCGGCTCGAACTCCCAATTGCGGTCGCTGGCCGAGGTCTATGCCAGCTCGGATGCGCAGGCGAAGTTCATCCGTGACTTCGTCGCCGCGTGGACCAAGGTCATGAACCTGGACCGCTTTGACGTTGCGTAAGCGATAGCTCGCGACCCGACGCTTGGCTTGCCGAGCGTCGGGTCCCGGTTCATTGTTCCAGAATGGGACACCGCCGGTCGCGTGGCCTGTGGGGGCTGATCCGCACTGCGGCAAGGGACTTGGCTGGTGCGATTACCTCATATAAATCAGATCATTAAGTAATGAAAGGGCCCGGTGCGAGCGGTGCCGGGGCAGGCTCGAGGCAAAGAACAGGACTGCTCCGGACGTGACAGTCACAGCATCCCTGCCATGACGTATATGGCCGTGCAGGTCGCCGCAGGGATACAAATGAGCCTTGCGGGGATTGTGCTCGAATTGCCCCATCTGCCATGAATACCGCATCGAACATGCCGAATCAGAAGGCCGCCTCCTCCATGCTGGACTTGCTGCAGGCTCAGCGTCAGGCCTCGCTCCGCGCGACCGCGGGAGGACCGCCAGCCCGCACCGTGAATCAGTTCTTCGGTGTGGGGCCCATCACCAACATGAGCGCGGACGAGTACGAGCGCCGTGCGCTGCGTTACGAGTTCGAGGCCTGGCTGGAAACCAACTACCGGAAACGGGATGACCGCGGCCGCGATCTGGGCCCGTTCACGGTCGGCGAACTCGAGCGCAGCATGCATCGCGGCTATCCGGCCGACAAGATCGTGCTGGACATGATGCGCGAGATACACGACTACTTCGGTTTCCCGCGGGAAAACCGCATGGCCGTCGGTCTGGGCGGTGGCCATAACGGCTTCACGGTCGCGCTGCTCCATCTGATGAATCCCGCGGATCCGACGCAGAACGTGTATGTCGACACGCCGCGACCGGAGACCCCACAGTCCGCAGAGGCTGGATTCTTCCGCCAGTCCTGGGGCACGCAGATCTTCGACCTGCAGCGCTTCTCGCGCGCTGGCGATCCGAACCGCATTCACTTCGCCTCCAGCGAAGGCAGTGTGCCCACCGCCGATGAGTTTCAGGCGAAGGGCATCACGCTGTTCGTTGGCGTCGGACACGAGACGACAGGTGCCACGACCTACAACGACAGGGACATCCGCAATCTGCTTGCGTGGCTGGACCGAGACCCGCAGGTCCATCACGCATTGATCGATGGCACGTCCCTCCTTGGCGCCATGCCCTGGCCCGACGATCTGATCACGCAGCTGCTCGCCAAAGCCTGTTTCTTCATGCCCTTCCAGAAGGCGGTGGGTGGCGTGGCGGGCTACTTCGCCGCGACGTTTACGCCGGCCGCCATCGAACTCATCGAGCGCAACGTCAAGAATCCAGGGTGGGCCATTCCGCGGCACCTGCAACTCGCGGTGCCGAAGGATGCGCGCCGGCCCGTCAGCGGCGAGAAGACAACTCTGCTCGGACCCTTCTACGACGCGGTCCAGGACAAGATGCTGGGCGGCATCATCAACACGTTCAGCAACACGGCATTCGCCGAGACCACCTTCGGCATTCTCTCGATGCAGAAGCGGGTCGGCAGTATCACCGAGCTCAACCGACGCTCGGTCGCCAATCGGGCCACCGTGGACCAGTGGGTGGCCAAACACCCTCTGTTCGAGTTGAGCGTCGAGGATCCTTCGCGTCGCGGAGCCGCGGTCACGCTGCTCAAGGTGTGTGACCCGGATGTGACCGAGCCAGCCCTGCGGGCCTCCGTCATCGCGAAAGCCAAGCAATTGCTGAGCTACGACGGAGTCACGCACCCGAACGACGACTACGAGACGGGCCTCGACGTCGCGCGCTACATCAACGCCTTCCCCGGTACCCCCGGTGACTTCAGGGCCTGGATCGGCGGCATCCGCCCGCAGAGCGACATCATCGCCCTGCTCGACAACATCGAGTATTGCTATCACCGCGCCCGGATCGTCGTGATCGAGGAGCTCCTGGCGGCGCAGGGCGTGAAATTCGATGCCCAGCCCGCCGCGGGCAGCCGCGTCCGCAAGGACGACCCGGCCAGAGCCTACAAGGTCCTCATCGCAGACCCGATTGGCCTCAAGCGCGGTGCCTCGGGTGAACCTGACATCAGCGAGGTGCGTGCTTACATCGAATCGCAGGGCGGGGTATTCCATTTCGGACCCGCCACCCCGGGATCGGCCTACCAGGCTGGGACCATCCACTTCTTCTACCAGCCCGATCTGAGCCGGGAAGCGGAAATCCTCGAACAGACGGCCGACGGTCGCTATGACGCACTCATCGCCGCAGCGACATTCATTCCGAAGGATGCCGTGTTCAAGGAAGGCGGTGTCCGCATCGGCGCCGGGACCGGCAACATGGCAAGCAAGTCCTGGGGCGGCGGCAACGGCTCGGGGGGCCACGCGCCCCTCATGAATACGCCGAGTTTCAACAGTCGCGTCACGGCCCACATGGTCATCAAGGCCCTGCTGCGGACGGCTTCCGATCTTCCGTTCCGGGAAATGCACGATCGGGTGGTCGGCGGAAAATTCGACACGGGTCGAGATCTGAAGGACTTCCCGACGGAGAAACTGGAAGGCAAGCGGATGGCCGTGCTC
>DATKLO010000261.1:0-2585 GCA_035542375.1 Steroidobacteraceae bacterium
TCCGCCGCATCGCGCACATGGCCGCGGATGAAGTTGCCCAGCCGCGAGCGCTCACGCGCAACGACTTCGGTGAAGCGCGAGGCGTTGGCGGGCATGGTGACGTGGGCTGGCGGGAGTGGGCCGACTACGGCGTCCATGCCAGGTAGACGAATGGGCGCGGGGAATATTGTGGGCGGGCGATCATCGAGGCCCTGGACGAGGGCGGCGGCCGTCACCCTCGCGGCGCCGCGGGTTCCACGAACAACCACGGGCATGGCCGGAGCCCTTGCGCAGTGGCGGGTGAAATCCGACCCGTTGCGGTCTTGCGCCTCGCGATCCGAGTGACCGGTCCGCACGCGGTTGCAGTCGGGCAGTGGTGAGGACACAGCCTCAGTAGGGTGCAAGCAGCGGCTAAGCTGCTTGGAGGCGGCCCTTCACTGGATGAGTTCCGTCGCACGCAGCATCAGCAGCTTCGGGACAGAGATGCCCAACGTCCTAGCTGTACGCAGATTCAATGTCAGTTCGTAGCTCGCCGCTTGTTCGATCGGCAGCTGCGCTGGCTCGGTGCCGCGCAGGATGCGATCGACGTAGTCTGCAGCACGACGCGATAGATCGCTCGTGTTTGCCGCGTAGCTGAGCAGTCCGCCGGAAGACGCGAACACCCGCACGAACGAGAACGACGCAAGCCGATACCACAGCGCGGTGGCGGCAGCGTGGTCTGTAGCCAGACTCGGCTGCACGAAGACCGCATCCGTTCCGGAAGCCCGCCATGCCGAGAAGGCAGCGGAGTACTCGTCTCGGCTTCGTACCGTCGTCGTGCTCAGCCCAATGCCCAGCACTCGCGCAGCGTCTGCCAAGGTTTCCAGCAACGCTGGTGTGAATGGGTCTGCCCCGTTTGCCAGCACGCCGACACGCCTTGTCGGGCGCCGCAGTTCTCCCATCAGTTCGAGAGCCTTGCTTGCGAGATGTGTGCCAGGGATGACGATGCCGGTGACATTCCCGCCAGGCGCCGAGAGCGACCTCGCCAACCCGGCGGACACCGGATCCACGGCAGCCCCAGCCATGACGATCGGTATGGTGGAAGATGCTTGTCTGGCTGCCAGAACTGCAGGCGTCAGAAAGGCGACAATCACATCTACCCGCAGCGTGACAAGCTCGGCCGCATATTTCTCAAGTGCTTGCGGCGTGTCGGCGACGCGTTGCTCCACTTCGAAGTTGTCGCGTCTCTTCCAACCGAGTGGGTCGAGGCGCTCCAGAAGCTCATTCGCACGAACCTGCTGCTGACTGGGAAGCAGCAGTCCAATGCGAACCGCACGCCGCGGCTGAGCAACCAGCAGCCGGGGCCACCAGGCGCACGACACCGCCAAAGCCAAGCCTGCGCGGCGCCTGATGGGGCCGGCTGCTCGGCGCTCCTCCCAGCCGACCTCGGCATCAATCTGCGAGCTACTCGCCGATGAACCGAAGCGAAGTTCTTCAAGGAGTGCGAGATCGTCCATCGCTCCCAATCGTCACAGAACGGGTCAGAAATTGGAGCATGGGCCGCCACTCACCGGATGAAGTCAAAGGTCGCAGCTCGGACCGCAGCGGTCATCCGGCACCAATTCCAACAGACCGCAGGTGGCCGGGACCGACAGTCCGGACCGGCGCTACTTAGCCGCCGGTCCGTGTCACCGCTCCGACTGGGCTGTCAGGGCGGTCATTGAATTGCTCAGATCTCGGTCTGCTCGGAGATCTCCAAGGCATCGTCGACTTCGATGCCAAGGTACCGGACGGTCGACTCGAGCTTCGAATGCCCGAGGAGCAGCTGAACGGCGCGCAGGTTCTTGGTGCGGCGGTAGATCAGCGTCGCCTACGTCCTTCGCATCGAGTGCGTCCCGTACTCGGTGCGGTCGAGGCCCAGCTCGTCGACCTAGTGCCCGAGGATCCGGGCGTACTGTCGGGTCCCTAGATGAGGTGAGTCGTGACGCCGGCTGGGGAACAGGAAGTCCTCCGCGTTCAACACGGCCTGCTTGATCCACACCTGCAAGGCGTCCCGGGTGGCCTGCGTGATCTCGAACTGCACTGGGCGCTGCGTCTTGTGCTGCATGACGATGGCGCGGGTCGCCACCTAGTCGCCATGACACACGTCTCCGACCTTGAGGGCGACGAGGTCGCAGGCGCGCAGCTTGCTGATGCCCAGGTTGAACAGCGCGAGTTCCCGCATCGGCTCTCCATCTGTAGGCGGACGCGCACGGCCCAGATGTCCTTGAGCTTGAAGGGCGACTTCTGCCCGACGATCTTGCCCTTGTTCCACGGCTCGCGATGAGTGGCGTTTCCTGCGGTTCCCATAATGGTCTCCCATCGAGTTGAGGGCCCGACAGGATGCGCTCCTGAGCCGGAGCGCAAGTCCATGGCCCCGTCACCGGATGGCCGAACGGGGAATACTCGCCTGCGGCGCCGCGCAGTTTTCTCGCAGGCAGCGCGTCGCGCGAGCCGGAATCCGCCGGCCATTCGACTTTCCAAGGAGGAGTCATGTTTTCACCGATCACGCTGCCGTTCGGCGCGAAGATGCTGTTCAATACCGTCAAGCTCAAGCCCGGGGTGAGCTTCGACGACGTCGAGGTCAC
>DATKLO010000262.1:0-2626 GCA_035542375.1 Steroidobacteraceae bacterium
CAGTGTGCTGCCATCGGCGGGCGTGGACTTCTCGAGATGCGCGTGCGCTTGCGCCGCCTCGACAACCAGACAGGCAGCCAAAGCGAGCGGCAGCGTCGGGATTCTCATGGCAGCCTCGCCAAACTCACCGGGACGCGGCGCCCCGCGGTGTAAACATACTCGAGCGCCGCAGGTTGCCGACGGCGCGTTCCGGTGCACTTCGGCAGTCGGGCCGGGCACCCGGCATCAGAGTATCAGGCCCAGCAGCTTCCTCAGCAGCTCGCCCAGGGGCATCAGGGTGAGCACCAGCGGACTGATGGGCACGCACACCGCGACGACGAGCTGTATGACCGCCTCCTTGCTGACGGGCATCACGCGCATGGAACGCACCACGTTGAAGCTGTTGGCCAGGTCGGCGAGCGACTGGATATCGGCGCTGCCGAGCAGTGCCTCATCGCGTGGCGCGCCGCCGCGCAGCCACTTGCGGTCGAACTGCCGCACGTAACGCTCCGCCAGGGCACCGTATTCGAGCAGCCCGGCGCGCTTGGCGCGCGACAGCTGCGGCGCGAACAGGCACATCGGACCAAGAACCACCAGCAGCAGCACGCCCACCACCGCGGCGATCTCCGCCGCGAACTGAGGCAGCGCCGCGCCAAGCAACAGCACGCGGGAGGCGATCTGTGCGGCCACGATGGCGCCCTGCGCGACGAGCAGCACCGTGAAGGCATAGACGGTGTTGCCGAGCTCGCCGAGACCTCCGACGTTATCCGGGTGCGTCGGCAGCAGGTTGAGGCGCAGGCGCGAGAGCTGCCACAGGAAGCGAATCCAGATGAACAGGCGGAAATACCAGCGCAGCAGGAGAAACTGGAAGACCGGCAGGCTCACCCAGACGAACCACATCCCGCCCGGCGACAGCTGCGAGTGATCCCCCTGGGTCGATACGTACCACGTATCCGCGTGCAGGGCGGTGTAGCGGCGCCAGACGACCAGCACCCCGATCAGATAGACGGCGGCGATTATCAGCACCTCGGCCGCCACCGAGTTGCGCCAGCGAAACGCCGAACGGAGCGCGCGGTCGAAGCGCGCCTGCTCGTCCGCGGGGATCAGCTGGCCCTCGATCAGCCCGCGCGCGATTGGCAGCAACCGCTCGTGCACGACGAGCTCGGCAACCAGGAGCAGCGGCACGACCACCAGGAAGCGGATGTGCGTTTCCAGATCCAGGAGAAAGGGGATGGCGACGGCTCGACCGAGCAGGTGACCGGAGAGCGCCGACAGCACCAGCAGCGGCGCCCAGGTGAGGAGCACGACCGCGATGATGCGCCGCCGGAGCAAGTGCAAGGCGCCGTCGGCGAGATGGGCGCGACGCAGGAGCTGGAAGAGCGGGCCACCGAGTACCAGAGAAAAGTCCCGTGCATCGCGCAGGAGCTCTTGGCCGGCGACTGGTGCCGGGTTCGTCATCGCCGCTGCCTCCGTGGGCCGGTTCGAAAGGCTCCGTCATTAGTATGGGTTTTCCCGGGCTTGCCGCAAGCCCGACGCAGATCCCGTGATCCGCAATCCTCAGGAGCTCGGCTCCACGCTCGGCGCAGCGGGCGGGATCCCGGGCGCCGTGCTCCGGCGCGCGCTGTCAAACAGAAACCGGGCCACCCACAAGGCCAGTCCCGACCCAGTCAACTGCGCGATGATGAATCCCGGGGCGTCGGCCGGCCGGATTCCCGAGAAAGTGTCGGACAGCGAGCGCGCGATGGTGATCGCCGGATTGGCGAATGAGGTCGACGCGGTGAACCAGTAGGCTGCGCCGATCCACGCTGCGATCATCCAGGGGGCATCCTGAGCCCGGCGATGTCCCAGGACGATGAGGACCAGCCCGAAGGTTGCGACCGCCTCCGCGAGCCATTGGCTCCTGCCCGTCCGGATGTGCGCGGACCACTGTAACCACGGCAGCTCGAACATCGCATGGGCGAGGACCGCGCCGAGGCAACAGCCGATGACCTGAACGACCGCATAGGCGCCGACCTCACGCCAGCGGAGTGCGCCGCGGACGCCTTGGACCAGAGAAACCGCCGGGTTGAAGTGCGCACCACTGATGGGCGCCAGCAGCGCAATCAGTGTGGCGAGGACAGCCACCGTCGCCCCCGTGTTTGCCAGCAGGGCTACAGCCAGATTGCCGCCGGCCAGGCGCTCGGCCATGACGCCCGAGCCGACGACCGCGGCGGCAAGGAACAGGGAGCCGATGCCCTCGGCGGCGAGACGGGTCGCAAGGGTCACTCCGCGCCCTCGGGGGGCCTCGACCTGCCGATCGCGTCGAGACGCTCCTGCAGCTTCATCCGGTCGAACGAGGCGAGCGGCAGACTGGTGAAAATCTTGATGCGGTTGTCGAGCATTCGGAACGTGTCGCGGAAAGCCAGCCACTTGTCCGTTTCCGATCCCTCCACAGCCGCGGGGTCGGGCACCCCCCAGTGCGCGGTCAAAGGCTGCCCTGGCCAGTACGGACAGGTCTCGCCGGCGGCGTTGTCGCAGACCGTGAACACAAAATCCAGAGGGGGAGCGCCGGGGGCCGCGAACTCGTCCCAGCTCTTGCTCCGCAGGCCCTCCGTGGGAAGGTTCATTTTCTCGAGCAGCTGCAGCGCGATCGGATTTACCGCCCCCT
>DATKLO010000263.1:0-2925 GCA_035542375.1 Steroidobacteraceae bacterium
CCCAGATATGCAAGATCGGAAATGACGTTGCCAACGGTGGCGTAGCCGCAATCGGTGTACGGGGTCCCCGTATTGACCCCGCTTGTGCCGACGAGCTCGTCGCTGCCGATGGGAGTAACCGTTGTCACTACGATACGCAAGACCTGGGCTGGCCGGGACACGATTATGGCCGCAATTATACCAACGGCCCGAGAGATTGACTCTGCTCGGGGATTCCCGACTCGGTGACATCTGCGATTCTGTGTGGGCCCAGGCGGTTCGCATGGGGAGCAGGCGGCATGGGCAAGGCGGTTGAGATCACGCGTTTGGACCGATCGGCGGCGGAGCTGCGCGATCTGGCGGCGAGGACGCGCGACGGCGCCGTGGTACGGCGCCTGCTGGGGATCGCCCTGGTGCTGGAGGGTCACTCGCGCGCAGCGGCGGCGCGGGCCAGCGGCATGGACCGACAGACGCTGTGCGACTGGGTGCATCGCTATAACGCCGCGGGGGTGCCCGGTCTGAAGTCACGCGCCAGTCCGGGACGTCGGCCGGCGCTGACGGAGGCGCAGATGGCCGAGCTGCGGGAGCTGGTCCTGAAAGGACCGGACCCGGAACGCGACAAGGTGGTGCGTTGGCGCTGCCTCGATCTGCGCGAAGCGATCGCCGCCCGCCATGGGGTGACGGTGCATGAACGCACGGTCGGCAAGCTGTTGCAGCGGTTGGGCATGAGGCGGCTGCAGCCACGCCCGTATCATCCCAAGAAGGATCCAGCGGCCGAGGAGACTTTTAAAAACGTATGGCCCGCCCCGTCCGCAAGCAGTTTCCGCATATGACACTTGCCAGTCTGCATCAACGTATCCGGCCTGTGGACATAGCCCCGGCCAAGATGGAGATCCGCGCGTTCCGGTCCTCATAAAACTTACGGCGTCAGAGCGCCATTTTTAAAGCCAGGTTGCCAGAACGCCGGTTGAACTGTCAGGCCATCTCGCTTTCACCACTCACAGACATCGTCAGCCGTCCGCGCTTGTCAGCGCGTTCGGTGGCCTCAATCAGGCCGCCGTCAGCGTGGCGGCATCATATATTCCGCCGCGACGCAGCACCGCCCAGACGATCCGCGCCAGCTTGTTCGCCAGCGCGACAATCACCGTGTTCTTGTGCGCCCGCTGCAGGAGATTGTTCAGCCATTTCCCGAGCGGTGTCGTGCCCGCTAACAGCGAAGGCAGGGCCGCCCGAGCGCCGTGTACCAGCAGCTTGCGCAAGTATTTGTTGCCACGTTTGCTGATTCCCATCAGCCGTGGCTTTCCGCCGGTCGTCATCTGCCGCGGCACCAGGCCGAGCCAGGCAGCGAGGTCGCGCCCACGAGCAAACGAGGCAGCATTGCCGACAGCTGCCGCCAGAGCGGTCGCGTTCAGCACGCCGATCCCAGGAATGCTTGCCAGGCGGCGAGCAGCATCATCGGTCTTGGCGTGGGCGGCGAACTCATCGTCGAATGCCTCGATACGACGGTCCAGCGCTTCCCATTCCGCTCGCATGTCCTCGACCAACGAGCGCACTCGTGGGCTCAATCGCAGTTCCTCGTCATCCAGGATCATCGCCAGGTGTTGCTCGAGCTTGCGGCGCCCCTGCGGGACGGTGATGCCACGCTCCATCAACACGGCGCGCAGCTGGTTCATCAATGCGGTCCTTTCGCCGACCAGTCGGTCGCGGACGCGATGGAGGGATTGCAGGTCGAGTTGCTCGGCACTCTTCAATTCGACGAAGCGCATCGTCGGCCGCGTCGCTGCCTCGGCAATCGCTTCTGCATCCCGGTCATCGTTCTTCTGCGCCTTCACGTACGGCCGGACATATTCCGGCGACATCAGCCGCACCTGATGCCCATAGTCACGTACGATGCGACCAAGATGGTGAGCACCGCAGCAGGCTTCCATCGCCACCACGCAAGGCGCCATGCCGGAGGCGAACTTGATCACGCTGTCTCGCTGCATCCGCCGCCGCATGACGACCTGTCCGGTTCCGTCCAGACCTACCACACTGCAGCTGTTCTTCCCCAAGTCGATCCCGAGAACCGCGATCTCCATCGGAACGCTCCTTTCCCTCCGGTTGCCCGGGTCAGCCTACGCTGCCGGGTAGAGGGGCGGGCCATCCCATAAAACTTCGCCGCCCTGGTGAACGATGCCTTGCCGGCGTCGGCTGTGGGCCAATCGATCGAGGTCTGGTTTCAAGATGAGGCCAGGGTCGGGCAGAAGGGCACCCTCGACGACATCTGGGCGCCGCGCGGCTCGCGGCCGATTGCGGTGCGCGACAACCGTCATGACTCGGCCTATCTGTTCGGCGCGGTCTGTCCGGTGCGCGCGGTCGGCGCCGCCATCATCATGCCCGCAGTCAGCAGCGAGGCGATGGAAGAACATCTCAGGGAGATCAGCAGCCAGGTCCGCCCCGGCGCACATGCGATCCTGGTGTGCGACAGTGCCGGCTGGCATCAGCCAGGCCAACGCCTGCGCGTGCCGGACAACATCACGCTGCTGCCGCTGCCGGCGTATTCGCCCGAACTCAATCCGATGGAAAACATCTGGGATTACCTGCGCGGCAACAAGCTGAGCGTGCACGTATGGGACAGCTACGAGGCCATCCTCGAGGCCTGCCGCGCCGCTTGGCACTTCCTGATCGGCGATCCAGATCGCATCCGGTCCATCGCCCATCGCAATTGGGCATGCGTCAATCTTTAGGGCGGTTGGTATTAGCGGCAAGATCGCGCAGGTAGAGCGCATTCATCGTGCCGTTGAGGCCGACATGGATCTCGCTGATCGGCCCCTCGGCCAGCGTGACGATCCGCACGCCGGCAAAGCGCGTGCGCTTGTAGATGTGCGCAATATCCTCTTGATCGCGCGATAGCCGGTCGATGGCTTCCGCCACGATCACGTCGAACTTGCCCGCCTGCGCGTCCTG
>DATKLO010000264.1:0-14973 GCA_035542375.1 Steroidobacteraceae bacterium
TCGGCCAGCAGCATGATGATCGTGTTACGGTCGAAAGCCGATTGCTCCAGCGCAGCGAGCAGCGTGCCGATCTGATCGTCAACATAGGAGACCGCGCCATAGTAGGCGCGGCGCGCTGCGCGAACCTGCGCCAGCGTCGGCTGGGCCTGGTTCAGACCTATCACGTGGCGGATGCGCGTGGAGTGCGGATCTTCCTGGCCGCGAAGATCGGGCACGCGCGGCAGGTCGATCTCCTCATCCCGGTAGCGATTCCACCAGGTCGTTGGAATGACGTAGGGGTCGTGAGGGTGCGTCAGGGAGACGACCATGCAGAATGGGCGGCGATCCTTGCCGCGCGCCAGATCGAACAGCTTCTGGCGCGCGGCGCTCACCACTTCATCGTCGAAATCGATCTGGTTGGTGCGCGCGCACGAGCCAGCCTGCGTCACGGAGTCCATGGTGTGATACCAGCCCGGCCGATGATCGAAGCGCTGCCAGTCGGGGGTCCAGCCAAAATCGGCCGGATAGATGTCCGTGGTGAGTCTGTCCTCGAACCCGTGCAACTGGTCCGGACCGCAGAAATGCATCTTGCCGCTGAGCACCGTGCGGTAGCCCGCGTGCCGCAGGTAGTGCGCGAACGTGGGCACCGCTGCGGACAACTCGGCCGCATTGTCGTAGGCACCGATGCGGGACGGCAGCTGCCCGGCCATGAACGAAAAGCGCGATGGCGCGCACAGCGGGCTGTTGCAATAGAAGGAGTCGAATACCACTCCTTCCCTCGCCAGCAGGTCGATGCTGGGAGTTCGCGCAACGCGGCCGCCGTAGGCCTTGAGCACGCGCGGCGTGAGCTGATCGGCCATCAGGATCAGCAGATTCGGGCGATCGGACATGGGTAGGCGGCACTCCCGGCGGACCGCGCCCGCCGGAGGGCGGCAGTCGCATCACCGGGGCGGCAGTCACACGAAGTATACCGCGCTGCCGGGTGGTCCCCGCAGGCGACCAGGTGATCCTCGCAGAGCGGCCGGGTGGGCGGCGGACTTCCTTGAACGGCGGCGACACCTGCGCATGCTGTGCGCGTCAACGGGAGTCTCCGCAGGATTGTCCTGCGGCGACCGCTCTCCGCCGCCGCAGGATGCGCGACTGCACTTTATGAATTGCGCCCCGGAACCAGCTTGTCGAGCTGCTGGGCTAGCAGATCACCCATCTCGCTCAGCGTCTGAGGCTTCCAGATGACCTCGCGGATGCCGATGGAACGGGCCACCTCCACATCCTCCGGCCGCACGTAGCCCGTGGCCAGCAGCACCGGGATGTCCGCGCGTACTGCCAGGATGCGCCGCGCGAAATCCAGACCGTTCATGCCGGGCATGGACAGATCGGTCAACACGAGGTCGAACTCCTTCGGTGCCGCCTCGAACGCTGCCAGCGCCTGGGCCGAGTCGGTGAAGCTGGCGACCCGATAACCCATGCGCTCGAGCAGCCGGGTGCCCAGTACGACCAGCGAGGGCTCATCATCCAGGAACAGGATGCGTTCGCCGTGACCGCGACGAGACGCAAGCGTCGTCGGCGATACCCGGGGGCGATCCAGTACGGCCGGGAAGAAGATATGGAAGCGCGTGCCGCTGTCCGGCTCGCTGTAGACACTGATCGCCGCGTCGTGATTCTTGAGGATGCCGCGGACGACCGACAAGCCCAGTCCCGTGCCGGCACTGCCGGTCTTGGTCGTGAAGAACGGCTCGAAGATACGGTCCATGATCTCCCGGGTCATGCCGGTGCCGCTGTCGCTGAACTGCAGCCGGACATACTGCCCCTCGTGCAGTTCCGGCGACGAGGCGGCCACGGCGGCGTCGACCTGCAGCGCATCCAGATGTACCTCGATGACGCCGGGCTTGCGACCGATGGCCTGCGCGGAGTTGATCCCGAGGTTGGTGATGATCTGCTGGATCTGGTTGGGATCCACGCGCACTGGCGGAAGATCGGGCGCGTAACGGGTCTGGATGTCGATTTCTGCTGGCAGTGTCGCGCGCAGCAGCTGCATGGCTTCCGCGACGATGCCTTCCAGCTGCACAACCTGTCGGTCGTGATCCTGCCGGCTGCCGAACGTCAGGATCTGGCGGACCAGGGCGGCGGCACGGTCGCAGGCACGCGTCATGTCGGCCACGGCGGGCGCGATCGAATGATCGCCGGGGATCTCGCCACGGATCACTGACAGGTTGCCGCGCAGGACCGCGAGGATGTTGTTGAAGTCGTGCGCAATGCCACCAGCCAGCGTGCCGAGCGCATCGAGCTTCTGAGTCTGGCGCACCTGCTGCTCGAGCTGGCGCGTCTGGGTGACATCCTGCACCACGCCGATGAATCTGCGCGCCTTGCCCTCTTCGTCGTAGATGAACGTGCCGTGGGAGGACACCCAGCGTACTGCGCCGTCGTTGGCGCGAATGATGCGATGGTCGAAGTGAAACGGTGTCCGTTCCCTGTTGGCGCGCTGCAGGGCTTGCAGGACCTGCTCCCAATCCTCCGGTGCCGTGCGCAGGTTCATCATGTCCGAGGTGACGACGGTCCCACGCGGAAAGCCTGTGATGTCATAGAGGCGATCGTTCCAGATGGCCTGACCGGTGGCGAGATCGTGATCGAGCGCTCCCAGTTCCGCCCCCTGAAGAGCCAGCCGCAGCCGCTCCTCGCTCGCTTCCAGGGCCGCCTGGGCCGCGCGCGCGGTGGAGGCGTCCTTGAAGACCATCACCACTCCGTCAACACCGCCGTCCGGATTCCTGATGGGCGCGCCGCTGTCCTCGATCGGAAACTCCGCGCCATCGCGCCGGACGAGCAGGGTGTGATTGGCCAGGCCGACGACCGCGCCCTCGCGCAACACGCGCGCCACGGGGCTTTCGGCCGGGGAACGATCGGTCTCGCTGACGATGTGGAAGACCTCGGAAAGCGGCTTGCCGCGCGCCTCCGCGTCACTCCATCCCGTCAGCTGCGCGGCCACGGGATTGAGAAAGCGCACCAGGCCGGTGGCATCGGTTGCAATGACGCCATCGCCGATACTGGTCAAGGTCGTCGCCAGCCATTCCTCGCTGTGACGGATCGCCTGGGTCGCGCGCCGGTCGAGCATCAGGAGCAACAGTACGAGTGCGGCCGCCACGGTGGTCGTACCGACGGTGGCGACCAGAGCGGTCTTGTGGGCATCCGATGCCGCCACCAGCCGTTGCGAGAGAAGGCGATTCTCCTCCGCCTGCATCATGGCGACTTCGGCCCGGACGGCCTCCATGCGCCGATTGCCTTCGCTGGTGACCGCCGGACCGGTGGGGAGCTGGTAGGTGCCGGCACGGATGGAGTCGATGGTCCTCTGGAGACTCTCCAGCCGGGCGAAACTCAGTCTCTCCAGGGTGCGGGCGCGCTCGAGCTGATCGCCCCGCTCGGCCAGCTGGGCAAACAGGGAATCGAAATCATCCTGCAGCTGCCCGCGGGCGCGGCTGTAGGTTTCCAGGAATGACTCGTCCCGCGTTATGACGAATCCGCGCGTGGCGGACTCCGCATCCTGCAGGGTCGTGAGGGCGCGCTGCAGGTTGTACCGGACACGCTCGGTGTGGTTGACCCACCCGGTGGCCTCGTTGAGCACCTCGACCTTCGAGAAGGTGATCCAGCCTGCGAGCGCAATCGCGAGGATTGCCGCCGTTCCCACCCAGATCACGCGGTCCGCTTCCCGCCTTGCCAAATTCGACTCCCCGGTGCAGCGCGGCGGTCACCCAAGGTCAGCTTACGCTGAGGGTGTCGGCCGATTCATGCCGCACTGCGACACTTTTGTGTTTTAGCGCACTGCGGCAAAATCCCTGCCCCAGTGCTGCGCTCAAGTGTAGCTTGGCCGGGGAAGCGAGTGGCGTCCGTTATGACGGATTTCGATTCCACCAGCCGCCACCCAGCGATTGAAACAGGGCGGCGGTGTCCGAGTAGCGGTTGGCGCGTGCCTGGGCGAGGTTCAGCACGGCCTGTTGATACGTCTGCTGGGCGTTGAGCAGCGCCAGATATCCCGTTGACCCCAACTCGACATTGCGGCGTACGGTAATCAGGCTCTGCTCCGCCGCAGTCGCCGCGCGCACGCTGTCGTTGACCGCCTGGGCATCGAGCTGCAGCGCGGTCAGCGAGTCCGCCACGTTCTGGAAAGCTGTGAGCACGACACTGCGGTACTGCGCCCCGGCCTCATCCAGGCCGGCGCGCGCAGCGCGTTCCCGGTGCCAGAGAGCGCCGCTCTCGAACAGGGTCTGCGTGAGACTCGCGCCACCGGACCAGAAGGTATTGCCAGCGGCAAACAGTTGGCCAAGCTGCGTGGCGGCTCCGCCCTGAGCACCGCTCAACGTGATCTGCGGCAGCAGATTCGCGAGGGCCACACCCACTTGCGCGCTGGCAGAGTGAAGTTGGGCCTCGGCGGCGAGCACGTCCGGCCGCTGGCGCACCAGTTGCGCCGGCACGCTGACCGGCAGATCGCGTGGCAGGCGCAGAGTGCCCAGATCGAATTCTTCCGGAGCCGCCTCGGCAGGAAAACGGCCTGTGAGGGTCGCCAGCTGATGGCGCACCTGTTCGAGTTGTTTCTGCAGAGCCGGAACGGTTGCCTCGGTCGTCGCCAGTGTTGCTTCCTGCGCCATGACGTCGGTGTACGCGATCGAGCCGAGTTCGTACTGCTTCTGCAATATCTGCAGCGCCTCGCGCTCGCTGCGCACGATGTCGTCCGTGGCGGCCAGCTGAGCCCGCACGGCCGCCACTTGAATCGCGTTGGTGGCGACGTTGGTGGCCAGAGTCAGGTAGGTGGCCTCCAGCTGATAGCGTTGCGCATCCGCCAGCGAACGCGTGGACTCCGTCTGCCGGCGCACTCCACCGAAAACATCCAGCACATACGAGACACTGACCTGCGCCGTGTGCAGGTCGAAGATCGACTCACCCGAACTCAGGGTGGGCGCAAGGGTGCCGACGGCATTGCGCTGTCGTTGCACGGAGTATCCCGCCTGCACGGTGGGAAACCACGAGGCTCTCTGCGCGTAATAGTTCTCATCAGCCTGTCGCAGCGCCGCCTGGGCACTCTCGATCGTTGGATTGCTCTTGAAGGCACGCTCCACCAGGGCGTTGAGTTCGGGCGATTCGAACAGTGTCCACCAGTCCGAGGGAATCACCATGCCCGTCACGAATCGCTGCGCTTCGCCGCCTGGCGTCTGCGCCGATGCCGTCTGCGCGGGAAGCGGTTGTGGCAGGTATCCATCGACGGAGGGTGGTGGCGGCGCCTTGAAGTTCGGCCCCACGGCGCAGCCTGCCAGACCCCCGAGGCCCCCGAGCACCACGAGGCAGCCCACCGGCCCGGCTCTGGATGAGTTCACGTGGCGGGCTCCATCGAGGCGGCTTCGACCGAGCCGGGTCTGCGCCGGGAGAAGCGCAGGATCAACACAGGCAACACCAGCAGGACGAGCACGGGAGTCAGCAGCATTCCTCCGACCACGACGAGCGCCAGCGGACGCTGCACCTGCGAGCCGATGCCGGTGGACAGCGCCGCAGGCACGAGGCCTACGCAGGCAACAACGCAGGTCATGAGCACGGGACGCATCTGTACCCTGCACGTCTGCAAGATGGCGGAGACGCGATCCAGGCCCTCCTCGATGTGCAGGTTGTAGTACGAGAGTACGATGATCCCGTCCATGGTGGCGATGCCGAACAGGGCCACGAGGCCGATGGCCGCCGAAACGCTGAACGGCGTTCCGGTCACCGCCAGAGCGAGGATGCCGCCGATCAGGGCCATGGGGATCACGCTGGCGGCCAGCAGCATGTCCACCACCGAGCCGAAATTGATGAACAGCAGGATGCAGATGAGGCTCAGGCTGACCGGCACGACGATGCCGAGGCGGTGCAGTGCCTCCTGCAGGTTGCCGAATTCACCCACCCACTGCAGACGGTAGCCGCCGGGGAGCTGCACCTGCTCGGACACTTTGCGCTGGGCCTCCAGGATGGCGCTGCCCAGATCGCGTCCGCGGACGCTGAACTTGATCGGCACATAGCGTTCCTGATGCTCCCGGTAGATGAACGACGGGCCCGAGATGAGCTGCACGTTGGCGACATCTCCCAGGGGTATCTGCACGTTGCCGCCGCTGCCTGAAGGATCCGGCACGCCGATCGTGATGCGCCGGATGGCATCGGGATCGCCGCGATACTGCGCGGCAAGCCGCACGATCATCGGGAAATGCCGGTCGCTGCCGCCTTCATACAGATCGCCGGCCGACTCACCGCCAATCGCGGCCTGCAAGGTTGAATTCACCTCGGCCGGTGACAGGCCGAGGCGCGCGGCGCGAGTGCGATCGATGTCGATGCGTACGGTGGGCTGACCCAGCGGATTGAGGGCCGCAAGATCGGTGATGCCCGGTACCGTCTGCAGCACTGCGCGGATCTTCTTCGAGACAGTCTCGAGCGTCTTCAGATCGTTGCCGAACAGCTTGACGGAATTCTCGCCCTTGACGCCCGAGGCGGCCTCTTCCACGTTGTCCTGGATGTACTGTGAGAAGTTGAATTCCACGCCCGGGAAGCGCGCTTCCAGCGTCTGGGTGAGCTGCGCGGTCAGCTTGTCCTTGTCCACTCCCGCCGGCCAGGTGTCGAAGGGTTTCAACGGCACGAAGAATTCGGCGTTGAAGAACCCGGTGGCATCCGTGCCATCGTCCGGGCGGCCGTGCTGGGAGATCGCGGTCTGCACTTCCGGAAATCCCCGGATCACACGCCGCATCTGGTTGACGTAGGAATTGCCCTCCTCCAGCGAGATCGACAGCGGCATGGTGGCGCGGATCCAGAAGTTGCCTTCCTCGAGCTTCGGCAGGAACTCCAGACCCAGGCCGCGGGTGACCAACACGGCCATGGCGATGAGAACCCCGAAGGCGCCGAGGGTGATCACTTGATTGGCGAGCGCGAATTCCACCACGGGCTCGTACAGGCGGCGCAGCCGGCTTACGACCCAGGTTTCCGCCTCGGCGAGCCTCTCCGGGAGCAGCAACGCACTCAGCGCCGGCGAGATCGTGAAAGTCGCGATCAGCCCGCCGGCGATCGCGTAGCCGTAGGTCTTGGCCATCGGCCCGAAGATATGGCCCTCGATACCGCTGAGCGTGAACAGCGGCACGAAGCCGGCGATGATGATGGCGGCCGCGAACAGGATCGCCTGGTTGACTTCCGTGGCTGCGTTGGCGATGACCGCGAAGCGCCCACGGAACAGGCTGCTGCTGCGCATGACGTGCATGAGAGGCGAGCCCTGACTGCGCGCCTCGGCGCTCTCGCTGAGGTGCCGGAAAATGTTCTCCACCATGATGACGGAGGCATCCACGATGAGTCCGAAGTCGATGGCTCCGACCGACAGCAGGTTCGCCGATTCGCCCCGGAACACCAGGAGCGCAATGGCGAAGGCGAGCGCGAACGGGATGGTGGCGGCGACGATCAGCGCGCTGCGCAGGTTGCCCAGAAAGGACCATTGCACGAGGAAGATGAGGAGGATACCCGCCAGCACGTTGTGCAGCACCGTGCGGGTGGTGACCTTGATGAGATCGGAGCGGTCGTAGATGCGCTCGATCTTCACTCCGGGGGGCAGGATGCCGCTGGAGTTGATGGCGTCCATCTCGACCTTGACGCGCTCGATGGTCGGCATGCTCTGCTCGCCACGCCGCATCAGCACGATCCCTTCGACAACATCGTCGTCATCATCGTGACCAGCGATACCAAGCCGCGGCGCGTGTTCGACGCGAACGCTGGCCACATCGCCGATCAGCACCGGTATCCCCCGGCTGGAGGTGATCATGGTCTTGCGAATGTCATCCATCGAATGAACCAGCCCCACCCCGCGGACCACGGCCGCCTGCGGCCCGATGTTGACGGTCTGGCCACCGACGTTGACATTGCCGTTGTTCAGGGCCTGCAGCACCTGCGACAGCGACAGTCCATACTGGATCAATCGGCTCTGATCGACCGTAATCTCGTAGGTCTTGGTCTTGCCGCCCCAGCCTGTCACGTCGATGACACCGGGAACGGCCTTGAAACGGCGCTGCAATACCCAGTCCTGCAGCGTCTTCAGGTCGATGACCGAGTAACCCGGCGGGCCGACGAGGCGATAGCGGTAGATCTCCCCTATGGGGCTGGTCGGGGAGATCCCTGGTATGGCGCCATTCCACAGCACCGGCAGCTGCCCGAGCCGGTTGATCACCCATTGCTCGGCCTGCTCGTAGGTGAAGTCGTAGGTGAACTGGACCTTCACATCCGAGAGGCCGAAGAGCGAGATGGTGCGGACCGTCGTCACGTGCGGAATGCCCGCCAGCTGCACCTCGATCGGTATCGTGATGTAGCGCTCGATCTCCTCGGCCGACTGCCCGGCGCTTTGCGTGACGACATCCACCAGGGGTGGCACCGGATCGGGGTAGGCCTCGATGTTGAGATGGCGAAAACCGATGAACCCTGCCAGCAGCACCAGGGGCAGCAGCACAGCGAGGAAGTTGCGCTGCTTGAGCGCAAAGGCGATGACGCCGTTCACGGCCGCGCCGCGCCGTAACTCTCGCGGGGCCTCATCCGGGCTGAGCCGCCCGGTCGATGAACAGGCTGCCGCGCGTCACGATGCGCTCACCCGCGCGCAGTCCTTCCAGCACTTCGACCATCCCATGGCTGACACGGCCGGTACGGATCGTACGCAGGGCGAGATCCCTGTCGCGCTCGAGGACCCAGACCCGTGCGACATCACCCTCGCGCACCACGGCCTCCTCGGGCACCGCGAGCGATTGTGACTCGCCGCTGGTGATGATGCTGAAACTGGCAAACATTTGCGGTTTCAGCTTGCCATCGGCATTGTCGAGGGTCGCCCGCACGGGGACCCGGTGGGTCACCGGATCGACCGCGGCGCCGACCGCGGTCAGCTTCGCCCGGAACACCTTCCCCGGCAGGGCGAGTACCCGCACCTCGACGTCCTGCCCCACTTCGATCAGCGGTGCATCGATTTCCCGCACGTCCGCCACCAGCCAGACGCTCGAGAGGTTGCCGATGGTGTAGACGGGAGTCGAGCCACCGGCCTGCAGGTACTGTCCGGGCCCCACCTGACGGTCGGTGACGACACCATCGATGGGTGCACTGACGTAGGTCACCGGATCGGGCGCCCGGGCGTGCTCCAGCGCCGCGATCTGCTCATCGCTCTGTCCAAAGATGCGCAGCCGGTTGCGCACCGATTCCAGCGCCGTCTGCGCGGCCGCCAGATCCGCCTGCGCCTGCTGCCAGTCCTGCAGCGAACCGCCCTTGCTGTCGAACGCGGCGTGCCGGCGTTCCTCGCCAATGCGCGCCAGCCGCAGCTGCGAGACCGCATTGAGCAGATCGCTCTGGGTCTGGGCGAATTCGGAGGCCTCGATGCTGAACAGGGGCGCGCCGCGATGCACCTGTTCGCCGATCCCGGCGATCAGGCGGATGACGCGACCCGAATAAGGCGAGAAAACCTGCGTGGCCGTATCGCTGTTGAGCGCGATACGCCCGTCGGCCACCTGCTCGGAACGGAACTGTGCCGTTTCGACGGCGCCAACCGTGAGACTGGAGAGCTGCGCGCTGCTCAAGCGGACTGCATCGCCCGCATCTTGCGCAGCCGCCTGAGCGGGGGGCTGGGCGGCGTGCAATCGCGCGGCACCCCAAGCCAGCACGAGTACACAAATTGCTGCCACGGCGATCAGCAGGACGACCTGCGCCTGCCTGCGCAAAGGGAGTGCCCGGTGCGCTAGGCCCTGCGTGGTCTCATCCATCCGGTGCGAATATCCTGGGACTGTCCGTCGGCGCTGGAGTGTAGCGAAACAGCTTTTCGCCAAGCTTTCGACAGGCTTTCAACAAGCTTGCCCCGATGCATCCATCTGATGACAATCCCGCGCATGCCGCACAGGACACACTCACTCATGTCAGCCTGGTTGATGTGGGCCTTGCTGTCGGCCGGTTTCGCCGCGCTCACCGCCATCTTCGCGAAGGTTGGCGTGAATCAGCTCGATCCGGACGTCGCGACGCTCATCCGCACGATGGTGATACTCGTGGTGTTGACGACGTTGGTTGCCGCCACGGGGCAACTTCGACTGATCGCCGCAGCGCCGCGCAATGCCTGGATATTTCTGATCCTGTCCGGGCTGGCCACCGGAGCCTCCTGGCTGTGCTACTTCCGGGCACTGCATGTGGGGGATGCCGCACGCGTCGCGCCGATAGACAAGCTCAGTGTCGTCCTGGTGGCACTGATCGGCACGCTGTTTCTGGGAGAGCGCCTGGCCGGGATCAACTGGCTGGGCATCGGGCTGATTGCCGCCGGGGCGTGGCTGGTGACCATTCGATCTTAGCGCCCGGGTTCAATCGGCGTGCCGGGCAGGTTGCGCGGAAAAATCTGCAAAGCCCACGGTAAACTTTGCAAGCGCAGGACAAACTCTGCCGCCGGATCGGCGTTGCAGCGATCCGTACTCCTGCGGCAGGCCGCCTCGAGGGCGGCCGCCGCAGGTCACTTCATCCGGCCCTAGCCTTCGCCGCGCTCCGTGTTGCGCGCAGTGGAAGTGCGAGGCTGATGCTCGCCACTCCCGCCGTGGCTCGCCTGACCGCCTTTGCGGCCTGCTTCAGCGGCGAGCTCAGGGTTCTGCGAGAAGCTGCGCTTCTCGTCCGGCACGCTCTGACCGCCCTTGCGGCCTGCTACGGCGGCGAGTTGCCGATTCTGCGAGAAACTGCGCTTTGAACCGGGGACGCTCTGGCCACCCTTGCGGCCCGCCTCGGCCGCCAGACGCCTGTTCTGCGAGAAGCTGCGCTTCTCGTCCGGAACCGCCTTGCCGCCCATGCTGGCGATCTGCCTCTGGCGCTCCTGGTTCATCGATGCGAATCCGCGATTCGAAGTGCGGCCATCCTGAGTTGGTACGTGAGCCATTACTACTTCCTCCAATTGCTGCATGGGGCTCGCGTCAACTGCGGCGAGCACCCCGGATGCCAGCAAGAGCCATGCCGCCTACCGGCGCCTTAAGATGGGACAGGATGGTGCAATAAATCAAGTCGGCGCAATGCAGCCGAGCAGATGGCCGCGGTCCGCCTCGGCATCGCGCAGGCGGAACCCGACACGCCCCTGCGTCATCCAACTCTCCAGCACGATCCGGGAACAGAATGCGATCGGTCGCTTGAATGCGACATCGAGCGTGCACGGCCGCGCGAACGCGGGACCGCCGATTTCGGCGGCGCAGCGCGCGAGCGACCACATTCCGTGTGCAATCGCGTGCTTGAAGCCGAAAAAGCGGGCCGCCAGATCCGCGATGTGGATGGGGTTGAAGTCGCCGGACACCCGCGCATAGCGCCGGCCAACGCCCGGTTCGATGACGAAAGCGCTCGAAGTGACCTCCGATCCGGGAGGTGCGTTGACATCCGGGAACGCGTTGCCCTCCGATCGTGCAGTGCGGACGCGACTTCGCTTCCGTGTCAGCAGCGTCGCAGTTTCCGACCACACCGTCTCGGATCCAATACTGACCTCGGTCCGCAGATCGAGTTCCTGCCCGCGACTGGTTTCGCGATGACCCTCCATCCAGGCGCGGATCTGACCGCGCTCCCCCACTCCCAGCGGACGCTGTTGCACGATGTGGTTGCGGACATGCACCACGCCGAACAGATTCACCGGAAAGGGGTCGCTGGCAATCATCGCCAGGTGCACGGGTGCCGCCAGAATGTGGGGGTAGGCAATCGGTAACGTATCCGACTCGCCATTGCCACAAATCCGTCGGTAGCGCGCCAGATGCCCCGGATCGACCCTGAAGCGCTCCAGCACGGCCTCGATGCGCGGCACGGTGTCGGTGACGATCTGGGGCTTGCGTGCGAGCAGGATCCGCGCATAGGCCGGCACGATCGCAGGCGCCGACGAGAAATGCATCGATATCGGGCCAGCCATGGAAGGACTGTACCATCACGGCCCTCGAGCGCCAGTTGCGCGGCGCGGCCGCGTGATCAGGGTGTGATGTGGTCGATCACGATGTCGAGCTGACCATCGCGACCCACCTGATAGGCGATCTCGCCGAAGGGATCCCCGGAGGCGCCGACGGGATTGCCCGAGCGGGCAATCCTCGCCACGACCTGTACCTTCTGCCCGACTGACAGGGCCCGCCCCGGCATCATCGAATCCGCCCCGGTCAATTCCACGATCTGCGGGAAGTGGCTCTCCAGCCGCTTCACCGCGAGCGGCGGGCCGGGCTGGGCCGGATCCCGGACGAACACGAACAGCGGCGCGGCTGCGTCCGCTTGCGCGCTCAGCTTCGGTCCCAACACCACGTTGATGCGGACCCGGGCCAGGGTGCCGGCCTGCGCTGTACTGGCAGTCGCGGCGCCGCCGCCCGCGGCCGCTCCACTGGCCCCGCCACCACCCCCCGGCATGTTGGCCGGCCCGGCGCCGGATGGGGTGCCGGCGCGCGCCACCGCGCCCGCCCCTGGGGGGGTCTCGTCCGGCAGCCCTGCCAGCTTGCGGTCGATGGCGGCAATCTGCTGTTGCAGCAGTGGCTTGATGCTGTCGGGCGGATTGAGCGTCAGCAGCTTCGCAAACCGGTCCCGCGCCAGCGGCAGGTCGCCGCGGCGCATCGCCACCGCCGCGCCGAAGAACAGCGCCTTGCCCGAGTCGGGTTTGAGCGCCAGCGCCTGTTCCACCAGCCGACCGGCGCGCCGGTCGAGCTCCGTGTCATCCGCGAGGGCGAGTGCCTCGGCCTCCCCGAGCAGCGCCTCGGAGTTCTGGCCACCGGCCAGCTGATTCGCACGCCGGTAGGCCCGCGCGGCCAACGGAAACTGCCGCAGCACCGTGTAGGATTGACCCAACATCAGCCAGCCGTTGAGATCCTGCGGATCGCGCTCCAGGCGGCGTGCCAGCCGCGCCACCATGGTTTGCGGACTGTCCGGTGCCGCCTCTGCGCGCCACGACCAGTTGCTCAGCGACAGATAGAGCACGGCGGAGCCCACGAGCACTACGGCACCCGCGGACAGTGCGGCCCAGGGAGCCGGCTGCGCATCCGGTTGGGCGCCCTTGAGCAGGGGAATGGCCACGAGAGCCGCCGCACCCAGCGCCAGCACCGCCGCGAGCAGGACGAATGTGATCATCAAGAGCGCAGGTCCTCGTCGACAGGTTCGGTGTCCTGCGGGAGCAGGGCCGCGCGCTGCCTGAGGATGCGGATGGCCACGAAGCAACCGAGCGCCAGCAAGACCACGGGACCGAACCAGAGCCACGCGTTGCGCGCGGAGAAACGGGGCCGGAACAGGATGAACTCTCCGTAACGCGCCACCATGAAGTTGCGCACGTCCTCATCCGACTTGCCCGCGACCAGCATGTCGCGTACTTCGCGCCGCAAGTCGGAGGCCAGTCCGACCGGGGAATCCGCAATCGACTGGTTCTGACACTGCATGCAGCGCAGCTCGTGGGTGAGCGCCAGGTAGCGTGCCTGCAGTTTCGGATCGGGCAGTTCGGTCGGATCGATGGCCCACGCGGCGGCGGCTCCCAGGAGTGCGCACGCGATCAATGCCAGCCAGCCGGAACGCCCGGGCGCGGCTTGCGAGGTCTTCACTTGCATCAGGACCGGGCCGCCGCCTGCGCGGTGATGCGTGGCAGGAATTGCGTCTCCCAGGCCTCGCGGGTCAGCGCGCCCACATGTTTGTAGACCACGATGCCCTGCGGGTTGACCAGGAAGGTCTCGGGCGCGCCGTATACACCCCAGTCGATGGCCGTGCGCCCTTCCCTGTCGACGATCACCGTCTCATAGGGGTTGCCAAGCTGGGCCAGCCAGGCACGCGCCTGCGCGTCGTCATCGCGCCAGTCCAGACCGATCAACGGCACGCGACCCGACTTCTGCACCTCCAGGAGAAATCCATGTTCTTCCCGGCAGCTCGGACACCAGGTGCCCCACACGTTGAAGACGTACCAGCGGCCGCGCAGATCGCTCGAGCGCAAGGTGCGCCCGCTTTCGGTCAACACCGGCAGACTGAACTCCGGCGCGGCTTTGCCCAGCAGCGGCGAGACGATGATGCCTTTGTCCGGTGAATGTCTGATGCCGATGGCCAGCACGACGGCCAGCAGGACGAACACCCCGAGCGGCAGCAGGAAGCGGTTCATCGCGGGCTCTCCGGGGCCAGCCCCGCCGTGCCCACCGGGGCTGCCTGCCGGGCCAGCCGGTAGCGCCGGTCGCTGGCGGCAATCGCCCCGCCCACCGCCATGATGAACGCGCCAAGCCAGATGAAATTGACCAGCGGCCGCACCTGGATGCGCAGACTCCACTTGTCCGCGCCCACATCCTCACCGAGCGCCACGAAGACATTGCTGCCATGGTGCATTTCGATCGATGCCTCCGTGACGGAGGAGCGTTGCACCCAGTACTGGCGCTTCTGCGGATGCATGACGCTCGTGGGAGCCCCGTGACGGGTCACGACGACGGTCCCCTCGACACCCTCGTAATTGGGTCCTTCGATCCCGCGGATGCCATCCCAGCGGAATTCGTAGTTTCCGACCGTGGTCTTCTCGCCGCGTGCCAGGGAGACATCGCGCTCGAGAGTGAAGGATTCGACCGCGGTGAGCGACAGGACGAAGATCCCCAGCCCCACGTGCGCCACGGTCATGCCGATGAGACTCGCAGGGAAAGACAGCCGGCGGCGCAACCGGTCGATGGGATCCACCATCGATGACAGGATGATCCAGGCGCCCAGAGTCGCGGCCACCGGACTCAGCACCTTGCCGTTGGAATAAACCCCATAGACCAGTATCACACCGGCTATTGCAGCGATCACCAGCGTCAACAGCAGTGAGCGGGCATGCTCACCCAGGCGACCGCGTTTCCAGTTGGCGTGGATTCCCACCGCCAGCAGCGCGAGCAAGGGCAGCATCGTGAGCATGAAGGTGGGGTTGAAGTACGGCGTGCCGACGGACAGCGTGCCGAGTTTGAGCGCATCGGCGATCAGCGGAGCCAGCGTGCCGCCCAGCACGGTGGCCGCGGCGATGACCAGCAG